>NZ_JAUMIO010000023.1:0-77734 GCF_032905925.1 Pectobacterium sp. HCp5_1 | reverse complement strand
CATTCATCGCTGGATTACCAGACACCAGCTGAATTCGCAACGGACTGGCGAAACAGGAAATATGAAGAAAAACCAACCGACATTACTAACTGAAGGTCGTATCTAATCCTGGGGGCAGGTCAGTCGTGCCAGGCTCGTCAAACTATAGCCATGACCAATATCAGATAAAAAGCTAAATGAATCAATCGAATTGGTAAACTGCATACCAACCATCAATGTGGCATTCCCAGAGAAGAATAATTTCAGATAGATATTATCCCCATGCACACCCCAATCTGTGGCGGTTTTCAATAGCCGCCACGCCATTCTGTCTGTCTGAGAAATCCTTATGCCCAACCACGAGAATCTGCGAGAGATACAGGCGTCGCTGTCAGTATTGCCGGATAGCCTGCACCAGCGCGTCATTGACCACATTGAACAACTGATCCAATACGAACCCGTCATCGGCATTATGGGGAAAACCGGTGTAGGTAAATCCAGCCTATGTAATGCACTGTTTCAGGGGGAAGTGTCCCCGGTCAGTGATAACAGCGCCTGCACCCGGCAAGCTCTTAGGTTCCGGCTGTCATCAGGACAACGCAGCATTCTGTTTGTTGATTTACCCGGTGTCGGTGAGAGTGAGGATAGGGATCGTGACTATGTGGCACTCTACCAGCACTGGCTGCCGCGCGTTGATATTGTGCTCTGGTTACTCAAGGCCGATGACCGAGCGCTTGCCATTGACCAGCATATCTATCGCACCGTTATCGGTGAGCGCTACCGTGACAAGATACTGTTCGTTCTGAATCAGGTCGACAAGCTGGAGCCCAGTCACGAATGGGACTGGGAGTCACAGCAACCCTCACTCAATCAGTCAGGCAATATTTATGCCCGTCGTGTCGCAGTGCGTTCCACCTTCTTTCCGACCCATCCGGTCTGCGCCGTGTCGGTAAAAACTGGCTGGGGCATGGCAGCAATGGTGGAGACGCTGTTTCAGTGTTTACCGCCTAAGGCCAGTAGCCCGTTGTCGGTTCGGCTACAGCCCAACTGGCGTTCAGTGGCTATTGAGAACCGGGCTCAGGATGATTTTGCCCAGTCGGTCGGCGACGTACTTGATAGCGGGATTGCGCTGCCTGTCGTCCCCGCACCACTAAAAATACTTATCGGCGGCCTCAAACAAACCGTGGTGTCACTCGCCCGCTCATTGTGGTCCTTGCTGTTCTAGGCAACATCTAACCTTTTCATTCCCATCCGGCCCTGTCGCTTTTGCGCCAGGGCTTTTATTTATTCTTTTTCTGAGGACATTCCTATGGTTCGTTTAGCTTCCCGCTTTGGTGCTGCCAATGTTATCCGTCGTGACCGACCGTTAACACACGATGAATTGTTCCGCGTGGTCCCCAGCGTGTTTAGTGAGGACAAGCACGCGTCGCGCAGTGAACGCTACACCTGTATCCCAACCATTACCCTGCTGGATAGTCTCCAGCGTGAAGGGTTCCATCCCTTCTTTGCTTGCCAGACCCGCGTCAGGGATATCGGTAAACGCGAGCACACCAAGCATATGTTACGCCTGCGCCGGGAAGGACACATCACCGGCCAGCAGGTGCCGGAGATTATTCTGCTGAACAGTCATGACGGCTCAAGCTCGTATCAGATGCTGCCGGGGCTGTTTCGCAGTGTGTGTCAGAACGGCCTGATTTGTGGTGAATCGTTGGGTGAGGTTCGGGTGCCACACAAAGGCGATGTGGTTGGGCGGGTGATTGAAGGGGCTTATGACGTGCTGGACACCTTTGCGCGTATCGATGAGAAGCGGGATGCGATGCAGTCACTGCTGTTGCCGCCACCGGCTCAGGTGGCGCTGGCAAAGGCGGCACTGACCTACCGCTTTGGCGAAGACCACCAACCGGTTACAGCAGCGCAGATACTGGCTCCACGCCGCTGGCAGGACGAATCCAATGACCTGTGGACCACCTATCAACGGGTACAGGAGAACCTGATAAAAGGCGGGCTGACGGGTCGCTCCGTGCAGGGAAAGCAGGCCCGCACTCGGGCCGTCAACGGGATTGATGGCGATATCAAACTCAACCGAGCGCTGTGGGTGATGGCGGAAACCATGCTGGCGACATGCCGGTGAGTGATGAGCCGAGTGTTATTACTCTGTAACCACCTGGACAGGGTATGTCCAACCGTTAGCATTTGCCCCCATAGCCTGTTTACCTCAATGGCCCTTCAGGCCGCATCCCACCGGCTTTCTTACTGAAAATAAAAATATTTTTCACAGTGTCCATACCCTGACCACGCCCCTCTTTAAAGTAATCACAGGACTTTCATTCCGTTAACTGCCTCAGGAGGCTGCACCATGACACAGGCTGACCGCCGATATGACCGGCTGGCCGTCAGGCTGTCATTGATAATCAGCCGATTACTGGCGGGCGAAACGCTGAGCGTCAGAAAACTGGCAGCAGAGTTCGGCGTCTCGACCCGTACCTTGCGGCGGGACTTTCGTGAACGGCTGATGTATCTCGACCTGGAATACCGTAACGGCCTTTGCCGTTTGCCGGAGCACCATAACCCGGCACGTCATGAGCAGGATGTGTTGATGTTTGCCCGCCAGACTGGCGTAGGTGTGTTCTTTCCCGGTCTGGATAACCGGCTGGTAAACACCCTGCTGGACAGCGGCGAGGACGCGCCCTGTCTGGTCTGGCATCCGCCCTTGCGCGGTACGCCGACACTGCCGGGGCATTTTTACCGTCTGACTCGGGCAATTGGTGAGCAGCTACGTGTCACGGTTTTGGCCGACGGTCAGCGCTATGACGGGTTATCGCCTTACCGGCTTATCTGCCTGTACGGCGAATGGTATCTGGTGGCCGAATCGCTGGGGCATCTTCTGGTCCTGCTGCTGCATGAGATTCACGGCGTGACGGTGTCCACCGAGTCATTCCAGCGCCGCGATGATATCTGCCACCTGACCACGCAATCCGGCTTCATCACGGCATTGCCGCATTTTCGCTTTATTCACGACGTTCTGACCACTTTCGGCACGTCTCCGACCACATAAGTCAGGGACGCGATGCCAACACCAGAGAAAACCAGAAAGACAGATAAAGAAGGACAGTACCGGTAGTTGCACACAGAGGCCGTTACCGGACAGTTCAGTGAAGGACCACTCCTAGCGTCACGGACAGGCACAGTCCTGTCTTGACGATATTTATGATGACTTCAACATAAAGGATACGATGATGTTTACATACCTTCCGGGCAAACGGGGATGGCTGATAATCGGGCTGTTGACCACCTTCTCCACGCACTCAGCAACCGAGTTCCCCACTCAGGTTAACTGGTTCTCCTTAAAAGCGCTTGGCTGGACCAACACGGATGGGATAAGTGACGACGAGTTAGGCCGCCGAATATACAAAGGCAGAGCGATTTTTAACTACCCCTGGACTGAGCAGTTTTTTGTCAGAGATGGCTCCGGTCCACTGTTTCTGGCGAATAAAAAGGCCAAAACCCTTTCCCTGGTGAAAGTAAATACGCGGTCACAATCACCCGGTGACCTGGAGGTCACCTATCGTGGTAACAAAACCAGCAACTGTACCTATGAAATTACCGACAAAAAGACCTACTTCAATGCCAATTTTGCCAACGACAAGCCTGAGGAGCCGACGTTATTACTGAGCATTCCAGAGAAGTGTATCGACCAGAAAAAGATGGCAGAAATTCAGGCACAGAAACGCGAACAGGAGCAGAAACTGGGTAAATGGCTGGTCGACGGCGTGAACAAAGAGCACTACCGCCGTTACGGCTACTGACCCTGAGACGTGTCTATTCACACCAAGGAACCCGTATGAAACACATTCCTTCACTTCTGCTTGCAGGCGCACTGCTGTTGCCGCTATCCGCACAGGCCGTACCGAACCTGTGGAGTGCCGATTCTGGTCAGGGTGTCACCGAATATCGGATAACCAATACCGAGGGCAGTGTCTTTACCGTTAACTGTACCGGCAACCCCGACGAGGACAACACGCTACAACACAGCGTGGCGGTGTCGCCCGTGAATGGTCAAGGTGTTGATTCCCATTTTTCCACTGAGGCGTATATCGTCGTCGTTATCGATGACCAGCAGTACGGTATTCCGTCCTCGTTAGGATGGCGCAATGCGGATAATGCCTGGTTCGCGTTTATTGAAGCAATTGGCAGCGCAACGCAGTTTGACGTTTATCTCGATGACCGGCATGTGGGTGCCTGGGAGCCCAGGCAAAAGAACGTGCAGAAGGTGCTGGCTGATATCGCGTCGTGCGCCACGACACACCGGGAATAATCGGGAGAGATAACGCCATGCCCATTATTGCCATCATCGTTATTGTCGTGGTTGTCATTATCTTAAGTAAAACTGGTATCTCGGACAGTCTTATTGGTCTGGTTATCGCCACCGTTGCAGGGTTGCTAACTGGCAGCGGAACCGCAGGCGTCGCCAGCGTGGCGCTGACACCGTTTCTGGGTATCCCGATAGGGCTGTTTATCGGTGTAACGGTGTTTGCCAAAGTACTGCGCTGGTTTTCCCGACGTTAGTGATAGCGTTAAACACACAAAGTAAACCCATCCCCGCCCCTGTTGCTTATGCAGCGGGGCATTTTATTTATTAAGGAATCACCATGTCATGTAATTCATTGGCAGGCGGCATCGCGTCCAGAGAGCAGCGCATCATCCATATGGCGTTGTGCCTGCTGGAAAAGCGAGTGCGTAAAAATGCGCGGCAGTTTAAAACGTCTGAAGACACCAAAAGCTGGTTAATGTTGGAACTCAGCAGTCTGGAGCGTGAAGTCTTTATGGTGCTGTATCTGGATAACCAACACCGCCTGATAGAAAAGGAAGTTATCGCGCTGGGCGGCATCAACAGTACCGAAGTGCATCCGCGTGAAATCCTCAAAGCCTCACTGCGTCATAACGCCGCCGCCGTGATACTGGCACACAATCATCCTTCCGGCTGTGCCGAGCCCAGCCAGGCTGACCGCCATATCACCGACAAGTTGAAGGATGCGCTGTCACAGGTCGATGTCAAAGTCCTCGACCATCTGGTGGTCGGCGGTGCTGATGTAGTGTCGTTCGCTGAACGTGGCTGGCTGTGATGACAACGCTTACCATCGAACTCTTATAAGGGAAACATCATGTCATCAATAGAGGCCCCGGAATGGGGACTAAAACGTGCTGTCACGCCGCAATTCGGAGCCAGGCTGGTTCAGGAAGGTCACTATCTTCATTATCTGGCAGACCGGGCCAGCATTGTCGCTACGTTTAGCAAAACAGAAGCCCAAAGTCTGGAATGTTGCTTCCCTGAGCTGATTAAGCTGTTAGAGCAGAAGCTACGCACGGGTGAACTGAATCCCCGTCAGCAGAACTGCGTCACGTTGTATTGCAACGAATGGACCTGTGAAGCCGATACGCTGGGCAGTTTTGGCTACGTGTATATATCTATTTATCCCACTTCTGCTGCAACACACTAATCCACAGTTTCTCTACTCACCTTGTGCATTCCCCTGATTTCATTGATCTAACCTGAAGAGAGTATAGCCATGCAAACATCACCTGCAATCCCGCCACGGGAGGATCAATCCTGCCCGCCATCCATAGCCGTCTGGCAGCAACTGCTGACCCATCTGTTGGAAAAGCACTACGGCCTCACGCTGAATGACACACCGTTCTGCGAGGAGAACGTGATTCAGGCGCATATCGATGCTGGTATCACGTTGGTCAATGCGGTGAATTTTCTGGTAGAGCGTTACGAACTGGTACGCATCGATCGCAACGGCTTTAACTGGCAGGAGCAATCACCGTTTCTCACGACTGTCGATATCCTTCGCGCCAGATGTGCAACGGGCTTACTTAAGGCATAAAGATCTCGAGCTGTTTTCCAGTAACACCACACCAAACCTGTTTATCCTTCTCCCCGATGCATAATGCGCCAGTCCTTACCGGCTGGCGCATTTGCTTTTATGTATGGACCACAAACTATGCAAAGTGAACCCGAGGTTTTAACCGAACACACCGAACTGATTTGCTCGACCAATATCGAACACGTAGTCACCGGACGTGATGCCGCGCTGCAACAGATAGAGCAACTCCTCAATCAGCTACAATCTATTTCAACGCTAACGGCGACTATCGGCGGCGGCACTGCTGAAGACTGGGCATTGAAACAAGGGCATCGTTACGATTGCTGGCTAACAGAAACGCCTGACAAGGCGATGCCCGCCATCACCCGCACATTGGATCGCAATATCTGGCGCGACCTGATGTTGAAATCCGGCATGTTGTCGCTGATGGATGCTGAAACTCGCAGCCAGTGGTATAAAAATCTCGATGAAGGGGAGCTACCGGCCATCAGCGAAGCCAATATCCTCAGCACCTTTGAGCAACTTCACCAGAGCAAGCTGGAAGTATTCGAGCGTGGGGTCATCAACGTATTCAAAGGGCTATCGTGGGATTACAAGACCAATCACCCTTGCTACTTTGGCAAGAAAATCATCATCAGCAATCTGGTGACCTACAACCGTTGGGGCTTTGGCCTGAACTGGGGCTGGCGACGCGATCAACTGGCCGATCTAGAGCGTATGTTCTATCTGCTGGATGGTAAACCGATCCCCGATAACCGGGGCGATGTCACCATCCGGTTGATGGACCATATCCGCGATAATCCTCACAAGCAGGAATACGAGGATGAGTTCTTTAGCGTTCGTTATTTTCAGAAAGGCACCGGGCATCTCACCTTTAAACGTCCTGACCTGATCGATCAGATGAATGACATTATCGCCAAACATTATCCGGGGGTGTTGGCAGCGAGGTAGGTAGTCACTTGCAAACTCACATACCCTTATATAAAAATACTGGGCCTCAGTGATTGCTATTTCCGCTATTAATAGCAGGAATAGCATCATAGCAAGGGGAGCAGAGTGATTAGCCACTAGAGTTTGAGGAAAAAACCAGATGAGATTCCTAGACCTAAGCCACGATCGATTTCGCAATATAGGCGTCATTCATCTATAAATAGTGTTGATCTGAGTTGACAGAATTTACTTACATACGCCGTTACATAATGTTTTGGCATACAATGCAAGCAATCTAAAATACACATAACTTATTGATTTTATGGTGCCGATAATAGGAGTCGAACCTACGACCTTCGCATTACGAATGCGCTGCTCTACCAACTGAGCTATATCGGCTTTGGGATCGTCGTGGCGAGAGCCAGACGTAAACTACGGGGTGACAAATTAGTGATAATGGTACGTCAAGTCAAGCGTTTGGCGATCGTCTGCTGGTTTTATCAGCATCCACGCTGTTCTGATAATTTTCCGTGCTAATAACGCTATAGGCTATAGCTTTTCGGCTTAACGGACGCGCATGCGGAGCATGTTTCCTATGTCACCATGTTCTTCGGGTGAAGTACCAGAAAGACATCCCTAATCATGTGAAAACACCGTTTTATTTGCAGATAAATATTCCTTTTTTATAAAGCATGATATTTACAATAAAAATATCTTTTTACCTTTCCGATATAAATGCAATACATAACAAAACCCAAGTGTACTGTTTAGGATAATTCCCTATTCTTTTTATTTTCTATTTTGCTCTACTTAAATAACCAAGACGACAAGGCAGTGTTCTTAATGTGAAGTTTTCAATAATATTTTTTCGACGACAAGGTTATTGCTAGCGTAGTCATAGAGCGCGGTAAGAGGAAATAGACCATGAATATGAAACCACTGTTTTTAGGCTTAATTTTGGGAACCAGTTACATTGGCATGGTGGCAGCAAATGGTCTGGATTCCGCCCGGGCGTCAGCAGAATCGGCCCTCAGTCACAATCGCACTGAAGCGAGAGAAAAAGCGTCAGAAGCGCGAACCAAGGCGCATGAGCATGAAGTCCAGGCGCGAGAAAAAGCAAATGATTTCAAAGCGGATCTCAAATCAAGGGAGCCAGAAGCCAGAGAACGGGCAGATAAAATCAAAGCCGATGTGAAATCCCGAGAACCCGAAGCCAGAAATGACGCCAAAAAAGGCTGGGCTGACGTCAAATCGAAAGCGGATAATTTTAACAGCCGCGCGGAAAAGAATGCTCGTGAAACCGCCGACTCCATCCACAATGCCGCAGAGAAGCATCAGCGTTAATATGAAATAACGCACTATTGTAATAGAGGATAAGTCATTATTACCCTTTATCCTCCGATAGCAAGACAGGTTATGTATTTGTGAATACGCCGCACAAAGCATAGCCTGTTACTATTGGAGGATATTTCTCTGATGCGGTTATTTTATTGCAATTCTATTGCTGTATTACATTTTACGTTAAATACATATAACACAGAAAAAATTCACAATTGGAATGAGATGTCTTATTTAGACAAAAAGAGAAAAGTAATAAAACGGAGTGAAAATAACGCTGCGCATATCTCTCGATATACGCAGCTATGCATTGATTAGGCGCGAATCAAATCGTCACCATAACCAATCCACTTATAGGTGGTCAGCGCTTCCAGCCCCATTGGGCCGCGCGCATGCAGTTTCTGGGTACTGACCGCCACTTCCGCGCCCAGACCAAACTGGCCACCGTCGGTGAAGCGTGTACTGGCGTTGACATACACCGCAGAGGAATCCACTTCACGCACGAAGCGTTCCGCATTGCTCAAGGAGCGCGTCAGAATCGCATCAGAGTGCTGTGTACCGTGTTCGCGAATATGGGCAACCGCCGCATCCAGGGAGTCCACCAGCGTAACGTTCAGGTCGTTAGAGAGCCATTCGTCGTTATAGTTGGCCTCTTCCACCGCAACGACGCTTGCCGGGCCACCGGTCAGATAGGGCATGGCTGATGGGCTGGCGTGGAGCGTAACGCCTGCCGCCGCCATTTTCTTGCTCAGCGCTGGCAGGAAACGGTCGGCAATATGTTGGTTGACCAGCAGCGTTTCCAGGCTGTTACAGGCGCTAGGGCGCTGCACCTTGGCGCTTTCAATGACGGTCAGCGCTTTGTCGAAATCGATGCTGTCGTCAGCATAGATGTGACAAACGCCGATACCGCCAGTGATGACCGGAATTGTCGATTGTTCACGGCACAGCTTATGCAAGCCAGCACCACCGCGCGGAATCAGCATATCTACGTAGCGATCCAGCTTCAGCAGCTGATTGACCAGCTCACGATCCGGGCTTTCAATCGCCTGTACCGCAGCGGCTGGCAGGCCGCATTGCGACAACGCCTGCTGAATCACTTTTACCGTCGCCGCATTGGTGCGGTACGTCTCTTTTCCACCGCGCAGAATCACCGCGTTACCGGTTTTCAGGCACAGGGACGCCACATCAATGGTGACGTTCGGGCGCGCTTCATAAATCACACCGACCACGCCCAGCGGCACGCGGCGACGCTCCAGCTTCAGCCCGTTATCCAGCATGCTGCCGTCAATCACCTGCCCCACGGGATCGGTCAGGCGACATACCTGACGCACATCGCTGGCAATCGCGCTCAGCCGGTCCTGCGTTAAGAGCAGACGATCCTGCAACGCCTCACTCATGCCATTTTGGCGTGCATCGGCTAAATCCAGCGCGTTAGCCGCCAGAATCGTCGCACTCTCGGCTTCCAGCAAATCCGCAATCGTCAGCAGCGCGCGATCTTTTTGCGCCGTGCTCAGGACCGCCAGCTGATAAGAGGCCGCTTTTGCCGCTTTACCCATTTGTTCAAGCATCGCGAACTCCTTAATTGATAATCATATCGTCGCGATGGATAGCCACCGGACCATATTCGTAGCCAAGAATCTCGGCAATCTGTTGAGAATGGTGTCCGGCAATCATACGCAGTGCATCGCTGTTATAGCGCGTCACGGCATGCGCCACATCGCGGCCCGCCAGACTACGCACGCGGATCACTTCACCACGAGAGAAGTTCCCTTCTACGGTGCGGATGCCTTTAGGCAGCAGCGAACTGCCGCGTTCGAGGATCGCCGAGAGCGCGCCGTCGTCGACGGTAATTTCCCCCGCTGGCGGTGCACCGAAAATCCAGTGTTTGCGGCTTTCCAGCGGCGCATCGAGCGCATGAAAACGTGTTCCGACGGAGATATCCGCAATCACATCGCCAATCACGCCCGGCTTGCTGCCAGCGGCAATCACCACGTCGATACCGGCACGGCAGGCCACATCGGCAGCCTGTAATTTGGTCGACATGCCGCCCGTTCCGAGGCCCGATACGCTATCACCCGCAATGCTGCGCAGCGCATCGTTGATGCCAGTGACTTCACGGATCAGCTCCGCATCGGGATTATTGCGTGGATCGGCGGTAAACAGCCCAGCCTGATCGGTCAGCAGCAGCAGTTTATCTGCATCGGCCAGAATCGCCGCCAGCGCAGACAGGTTGTCGTTGTCACCCACCTTGATCTCAGCGGTCGCAACAGCATCGTTTTCATTGATGACCGGAACGATATTGTTATCCAGCAGCGCCCGCATGGTGTCGCGCGCGTTGAGGAAACGCTCGCGATCTTCCATATCCGCACGCGTCAGCAGCATCTGCCCGACGTGAATACCGTAGATGGAAAACAGCTGTTCCCACAGTTGAATCAGGCGGCTTTGGCCCACGGCGGCCAGCAGTTGTTTGGTCGCAATCGTGGCGGGGAGTTCGGGGTAACCCAAATGTTCACGCCCGGCGGCAATCGCCCCTGAGGTGACAATAACAATCCGATGCCCTGCCGCATGTTGCTGCGCACACTGGCGCACCAGTTCAACAATGTGGGCACGGTTAAGACGGCGCGAACCGCCGGTTAGCACGCTGGTGCCCAGTTTCACAACCAAAGTCTGGCTGCCGCTCATAATTTCTCTGCCGTTGAATGTCAAAAAATAAGAATAAGGAAAACGTTGTAGCAGGACAGACGCGTTATGCCAACAGGCACAACGCGAAAACCTGCGAATAAATCGGGGATCGTCAGGGAAGTATCACGGTCGTGCGACGAGGGTACAGACGGGTTCCAGCGAGTGCAGCTGTTTCTCCAGACGGACATGGAAAGCCTTTCTGGCATTTTCCACCTGTTCCATCACGGCTTTGTCCTTGATTTTTTCTTCACGCCAGTTGCCCTGTTTATCGAACAAACCGTAGTGATAGTCATAGGTAAAGCCTTTGCCAGTATCTTCCAAATTCAACCACCAGCCCCAGAACTCACGACTTTCTGGCGCAGGCTTGATATTGACGCAAACCGCCAGGCAATCAAAGAAGAACGCGGTATCCTCGCACTGCGCTTCACGGATATAAGGCCCCAACGACGTAAAATTTTTCATGAGTCGGCTTTTGGGGTGTCCACTCGGTAATATCATTTACGATCTCCTCTGGTTGAACCTTCTTTTTAGCAGAGAATGGCAATTTATCAACCACCTGGCATCAGGTTACTGCCCGACGCCCGGCTTTTCTGCCTCAATAACAATACGCTGTCATGCTACGAATTTAGGCTGCACGGCAAAGCGTGAAAGCCCTGTTTCAGCGTGTGGCGCAGGCAATGCCAGCAGCGTTTGCAGGCGTTCAGTAAAATAAGCGTGAACCGGACGCTTGCCGTCCAGCACGCTTCGTAGCTGTTCTTCCGTAAACGGCGTCAGCCTGAGCAGCGCTTCGAAGATCTCTTTCCGCTCTTCCTGCACGCTGAGTGACAGTGGCGTTACTCCATCATCATTGCTTTGACAGAGATCCGCACCGTAGGCATGCAGCATCGCCAGCATGCGGGCGGACACCGACTCAGGGCGCGGCGGGAAATCAATAGCGCGGCGGCTCGTTATCGCACACAGCGCGGGCGTCATGCCACCTGCGCCACGCGCATTCGGGTTCGCACCATAGTGCAGCAGAACCTCAAGACAATGCTGTGCGCCCTGTTTCGCCGCCAGCATCAGTGGCGTCATCCCGTGTTCGCCCCACGCGATGTCTTTCTCTATCCCCTGTTGCAGCAGTGCCTCAAGCGTCGCTTTACGCCTTTCCGGCGTCACGACCACATTATAAATAACGCGATGCAGCGGCGGAGCAAGGTGACTTGCGGTTTCCGCATTGAGGCTAACGCCTTGTTGAATCAGCCAGTTTAGCACCTGAGGACGACACCCTGCCGCAGCGGCATAAGCCATGTTCATCCCGTCCGGTGCCGTGCTATGCAGGTTCATCCCACAGGAATGCAGGTGTCGGAAAATATCAAGCAGCACGCTTTCATGCGGGCTGGACGGTGAATACAGGAGCAGCGCCATCCCCAGCGGAAGCGCA
Organism: Pectobacterium sp. HCp5_1; assembly: GCF_032905925.1. Taxonomy (NCBI): domain Bacteria; kingdom Pseudomonadati; phylum Pseudomonadota; class Gammaproteobacteria; order Enterobacterales; family Pectobacteriaceae; genus Pectobacterium; species Pectobacterium sp. HCp5_1. The sequence goes on along the minus strand of NZ_JAUMIO010000023.1, from coordinate 65,497 downwards.
CCGCTTTCTTGCAGTACCTGCTGCTGACTGAAATCCGCACCGTGCGCTATCAGCAGATCGATCAAATCAGCATGATATTGTCCGGTGACGATCATCGCCTCACAGAGCGTATAAAGCGCTGGCCACGTCGTCGGCGTGTCGTCTTCCTCTTCCCACATCGTATAGCCAATATTGGGGGAAGCGCCCGCTTCCAACAGATGCTGAAGGGTGGAAGAAAACACGCGATGGACGCGGCTATCCGTTACCGCAGCCTTGGCTCGCAGCACAAGATATTGCGCCAGCACCGTCCCCTGATTGACATCATTTTCGCGCTCAGCATCGCGTTCATACTCTGCGTCATCGTCATCATCGTCAGATTCATGTTGTTCAAAACGCAGCGGATAACGGCGATCGAGATCGGTAGTCCGTGCCGCAATACGCCGTACCAGCGCAGGAGGAAACGACCTTTCCAGCGCATCCAGCAGAATGCTGTGCGCAGGCACATCGCAGCGCATATCCGGGAAGGTATCCAGCAAGAACGCACATAACGGCGCAGGCAGGCCGCAATGCAGCGCCATTTCCAGCCAGGTCACCGAGGTTTTCTGTTCCTGATGTTTCGGATCATGATGAAATGACAGCGTAAAACCCGCTTTCCGCATCCCTTCCCGCTCGGCCTGCGCAACAATCGACTGAAACACCTCCAGCGTCATCCATGCTCCGGCGTGCCGAAATACCGTTTCCAGTATCGACGTCCCCGTCAGCCGTACCGGGCTATCCGCCTGGAACAGCCGCATTAACAAAAAACGATCCTGCTTTTCCAGCAGAATATCGACGGAATGGCGTTTCTCAGCCTCGGGATGAAACAGGACAGGCTGATTGATATCCAGCCCGTTTGCCAGCAACACCCCCAACATCGCACTGCGCTGAGCATGGGTATAGACCGGGCTTTCGGGCAGATCAAAAAAACAGTGTAGCCAGCCGCGCCCCTGATTATCATGAAAATCCAGCTGGGCACCGTGCTGTAAAAGCAGCGCCGCAAGCTCAGGAGAGTAAGACGTGATAGCCGCGAAGAGCGCGCTTTCGCCCTCAGGCGTTTCGATACTCGCCCCTTTTTCCAGCAGATAGCGGACAAGATCGATCTCCGTGTCGCGATCCTGACTTAACTGATGCAGAACGGTTTGTCCGTCACTCAGCGCGTTGATGTCGCCCTGAGCCGCCAGATAGCGATCGATCAGTTTCCGCTTCTTGCTGGTAGGGATATCAGAGAAGCAAATCGTCTCTAACGTATCCGTTTTGGAAGATGAACCAAACATATACGACGTCCTTATCGCGGCAACGAATGATGGGAAGACGGCTCGCCAGCGCTGAGTCGCGCAATCTGTTGGCGTAGCTGATCGGAGAAATAGCAGTAGCGGTTGCCCTGCGCCAGCCAGTCCAGCAGCCGATGCATGTCATCCAGAGTGGGAGACAGTATCTCCAGTAGCGCTTTAAACACCGCTTCGTGTTTATTGCGAATACAGCGGACCAGCAGATCGTTACCCTCTTCGTCCACCCGCGTTATCGTCACGCCATACAGATGAAGCAGCGTCACAATTCGCGCCGCCGCCGCATCCGCGCGGTGTAACGCACAGCGCAGGGGCGTCATGCCGTTGGCACTGCGGGCATGCGGGTTGGCTCCCCGCGCCAGCAACACCTCAGCACACTTCGCTTCACCATAGTAAGCCGCGCACATTAGCGGCGTGAATTGTTCATCAATCGAGAACTCATCAATATTCGCGCCGTTATCCAGCAGTACCGCGACGGTTTCCGCACGCCGCTCCGGCGTCAGTGCTTCATCGCTATACAGGCTGATGGTTTTATGCAAAACGGGGGAATTGTCGAATCCGCTCAGGGTGTGAATATCCACACCGTGTGCAATAAGCCACTGTAAAACCTGTGGTCGAGAACCAATCCCCGCAGCTGCTGCCGTATTGATCAGGTAAGCATTGGTCGCCTGCAAATCCATACCGTGTTCGTACAGGTAGTTCATCACCTGAAGCAGCACATCTTCATGTGTCGAATTGTAGCCACGCTGAAGCAGCGTAATGCAGAGCGGTTCGCTGACCGCACTTTTCTTCACGTTGAAATTCGCACCGTGTGCCACCAGTAAATCCAGCAGGTCGGGGCGAAAGTTATTCTGCGACACCATTTCAACGCAGACGAGGTAAAGCAATGACCAGTTCCGCATTTCATAGCTACGCCCTCCGCTCATTTTATCGACCAGAGGCGACGCGCCGTATTGCAGCAACAGGCTCATGGCATCGTAGAAATAGGCGTAATAGTCAGGCTCGCTCAGCGCCTTTATCAGACGGTTGTCCACAAACTGCATCATGGCCGAGCTACCGACGTCAGGGTACGCATCGGCTTCCCACCCGCTCTGTTTTTTCCGGCCAGAAGAAATGAACAGGGAATAAGGACGATCGATATCCGCCGTTTTTTGAATAATTCGCTCCACCAATTCAAGCGAATAGCGGTTAAGTAACGTGTCCAGAACGAAGCTGTAATTGCTTAAATCACAGCGGATATCAGGATAGGTATCGAGCAAGCATTCACAGAGTCGCTCATCCGCACAATAAAAAATGGCCATTTCCAATAGCGAACCATCGGTACGAATCTTCTTGTCTTCGGAAAGAATCACGCCGGGTTCACGATAAGCCGCTCCCCCCGCCCGTTTCACGATCTGCTGAAAAAGCGGCAGCGGCAGCCACTCGCTTTTATAGTTAAAAATGCGTTCAAAAATGCCGGTTTCGGCGAAATGAATCGGGACATCGAGCTGAAAGATGTGCTCCAGCAGACTGACATCTTTCTCACAGAGCACGATCTCAATCGGAAAGCTGGTCTCCAGCGATGTCCAGAAAATGGTTTCACGATTGAGATCCAAACCGTAGCGTAACAACAGATCCAGCATTTGCTTACGCTGCTCGTCGGTGTAGGTATGTCGATCCTGAGGACAGTACAGGTAGTTCAGCCACGAATTGCTGAAGAAATTGAGGTAGTGCACATCAGCGTCGTACTGAAGATAAAGCTCGGCAAGCTCCAGATGGAAAAACTCGATCGCATTATGCAATGCGCTGAATCCTCCAGGCTGTTCAATAAAAGCCCCTTTATCCAGCAGGTAACGAACCAGCTCTGTATCCGGTGCGTCCGTACTTACCGTAAGCAAACCGAGTACATTAGCATTATGAGGCTGCCTTTCATTGATGCTGCCACCCTGTGCCAGAAAGCGGTCGATTTGTCGTTTTTTCTTTTCCAGCGGTAATGCTGAACAGCAGATGTCATGCAGGCTTTGCTGCTGACGAGACAATATTCCCCACATCATTGCATCCTTCAACGATCCCCAAACGGGTAAAAATTGTTTATGAACCATCTGGCATGACGGCCCCTATCTCTCCCCTTATCCGCACAGGCTTTCCTGAAAAAGCATTGCCGTTCGACACGGGGTATTCAATACTCTGGTCTCTTCGTTTTCGTTCATTGAGAAGTGACGCCCATGCCCCATTGTATCGCCGAACATTCGTCAGACATTGATGTAAATGCCCTACTTCCTGCGATCTATCGCGGTGCGCTTGAATCCGGTTTGTTTGCCAGCGACGGCAGCGACATCAAAGTCAGATCTCTTGCTTACGATAGCTACACGACAGGTGACGAACGAGCCAGCTTTATTCATGTGGCAATCAAGGTGCTTTCCGGGCGGACGGAGGAGCAGAAAAACAGTCTCTCCAATCGGGTACTTCAGAAGATTGAAGCGCTGGGATTGAAGAACCTGTCAGTGACGGTTGAAGTGATTGATATGGACAGGCTTTGCTATGCCAAAAAGATCCTGTGACCGACGGTTATCGTCTGGCAGGAACAGCGGCCTGTGTAGCGAAGATTCGCCTGCACAGACCGTGCGTTGCGCCCGCTCTTCTACACTTTGTCCTGCAGCCATCCGCTGATTTGCTGTAGTGCGCGGTGGAAATTCTGGTACACCGGCGAGAAATTCACCGGCAGCAGTTTCCCTTGTGCGGATGAATTCACAATCAGGCTGGCCTCTTCTTTCGGGCAGAGCGGATCGTTATCCCAATAGCCTGCCAGCATCGGCGTCGGGCAGCGGCGTCCTAGCAGCCCCTGCGTTTTCAGCGAATAGCGTCCCAGTTCGGTTTTCAGCGAGGTATCCGTCGAGAACGGCATACCCAGTCGGCTCGCCAGCACATCCATAAACATATCCGGCACCTGCTGCTGGCGAGTCGGATCGCTTAACAGGTGGTGCACTACCGGGCCGAGACAGGCCACGCCGCGCAAGCGCTGCGATTCCAGATATGCCAGCCGAACGGCAATATTGGCACCAAAACGGAAACCAAACGCGGCAACGCGAGTGTGATCGACCCACGGAACATCCGGTAACGCGCGCAAGACCTGCTGATGCAGGAAGCTGGAATCCTGAGTCAGCTTCCAGCGGGAAGAAAATCCAACGGAGGGAACATCAATCGTCAGCATTGCCATGCCCGCTGGCGCAAAATAGTCCTGAAACAGGCGATGATAATCGCTCTGCAACATTTCCAGGCTGCCACACATCAGAACAGTAGGGAAAGGCGCTTTCGCCTGCGCTGGCATATGCAGAAAACCGGTCAGCGTACCGCCGCCCGTAATCGGGAAGGTTAATTCTTTGAGTTCATAAGGCAGATATTTAGCCGCTTCTTCATAGGCGCGGTTTGCCAGCGTTTGCGCCTGCTCCGCCAGCTCATCGCCTTTAATATGCGGGTAGGCAGCAATGCTGTAGAGGTTGGCGGCATTCAACCAGAGTTGCCCGGTTTGCGATTCATCGCGACTCTCAAACGCCCGCTGCTGCCAGTATGCGCCCTGCTTCGCCCATTCATAAATCCAGTTACCGCCTCGATAGCCGATCACCGTATCGAGCAGTTGCTCGTTGCTTCTGTCAGCTTTGCTGGCAGCGATGCGCGACAGCACATCTTCGATTTCCCACGGGTCGACACCACGCCAAATCCACATCAGTCGGTTAATCATCCGATACCAACTGCGGGTCTTCTCCCCTTCCAGCGTAGAATGCAGCCCCTGCACATCCTGACTATTCCGCGTACGTCTGACCAACGTCGAGGTTTCTGGATGTTTAAAGGATGGTTTGAATAGCGTTTCAGACAGGTTAGCTTGCGCCACAGCAGCCTCCGTTAATGTAAACCGCTGTTAGCGGACATCAGACGACTTCTTCGTCACCCGCTAAAGTGTAACGAACTCAGGCCAGAGAAGACAAACATCAACAGCAGAAACACACGATCGGATCAAAGCCTGCGCTAGAAATGACGACCGTTCAGAAACAACCGTCGCCATAAACACTAATCGTCATAAATACCCATCGTCAAAAACGACAATGCCCGGCTAAACCGGGCATTGATGGAAATCGATATTTATCGGTCGGGCGATTAACGGCCAGACAAAGGCGGAACAAACACCACGCCCATATCCCACGGCTGTTCAATCCAGGTGTCCTGCGGGATATCGATCACGTAGTCGTCAACCAGCGGTTTACCAGCAGGTTTCGCGAAAATGGTCACAAAGTGCGCTTTCGGGTACATATCACGAATCGCTTTCGCCGTACCGCCCGTGTCAACCAGATCGTCAATCACGATAAACCCTTCGCCATCTCCCTCGGCACGTTTCAGCACTTTCATTTCGCGCTGGTTGTCGTGGTCATAACTGGAGATGCAAACGGTATCAACGTGACGAATGCCCAGCTCACGCGCCAGCAGCGCGCTTGGCACCAGACCACCGCGGCTAACGGCAATGATGCCTTTCCATTGATCGGCAGGCAGTAAACGCTGTGCCAGTTTGCGGGCATGAATTTGCAACATATCCCAGGTTACGACGTACTTTTCGCTCATAAAATATATCCCAGCCGAATAAAAAACGGCTTAAGTTGAGTCTGAGGGGGGAAAAAGGTTGCGCGAGATTATAGATAGCCAACAACATAAAAACCAGTTTTTCTCAACGTGAGAATCGAGTTTTTCCTGACAACCTGCGCCCTGCCGACCCCATTGGTTCATATTGCAGCAGTAAAAATAAGGCAGAGCCGACGGCAATTCCCCTGCTTTGATGGAAAATGATATTCTGTTGTGACACGCCATGTTATATGGCTAACTGCGATTAACTTTTAACCTATAGCCCTGCCCGCCAGAACGCGAAGGCTGGCCGCTAAAAAGGAGACTGAAATAGTGTCTGAATTGTCTCAACTTTCCCCCCAGCCGCTGTGGGATATTTTCGCCAAGATCTGTTCCATTCCGCACCCGTCTTATCATGAAGAAGCATTGGCCGCGCACATTCTGGAATGGGCTAAAGAGAAAGGCATCTATACCGAGCGCGATCAGGTCGGCAATATTCTGCTGCGCAAAGCGGCAACCGCAGGTATGGAAAATCGCAAACCTGTCGTGTTGCAGGCGCATCTGGACATGGTGCCGCAGAAAAACAACGACACCGTACACGATTTCACTACCGATCCGATCCAGCCTTATGTTGACGGCGAATGGCTGAAAGCACGCGGTACCACGCTGGGCGCGGATAACGGCATCGGTATGGCTTCTGCGCTGGCGGTGCTGGCCGATCCGAACGTTGAACACGGCCCGCTGGAAGTGCTGCTGACCATGACAGAAGAAGCCGGTATGGATGGCGCGTTTGGTCTGCAACCTAACTGGCTTCAGGGTGAAATCCTGATCAATACCGATTCGGAAGAAGAAGGCGAGATCTACATGGGTTGCGCCGGCGGTATTGATTTCATTACCCGCCTGCCGCTGGTGCGTGAACTGCCACCTGCTGGTTACCACACGCTGAAGCTGACGATTAAAGGGCTGAAAGGCGGCCACTCCGGCGGTGACATCCATCTGGGACTGGGCAACGCCAACAAGCTGCTGGCACGTTTCCTGTTCGAGCAGGCGAAGGCGCTGGATCTCCGCATTCTCGATCTGAACGGCGGGACGCTGCGTAACGCGATTCCGCGTGAAGCCTTCGCCACGCTGTCGCTGCCTGCCGCTAACGTCGAGCAGTTGAAAGCGCTGAGCCAGGACTATCTGGCCGTACTGAAAAATGAACTGTCCGCCGTTGAGAAAAACGTGACCGTGCTGGTGGAAGCCAGCGACAGCAATGAGCATCCGTTGACGCAAGACAGCCGCGACCGCCTGCTGGCACTGCTCAACGCCACGCCGAACGGCGTGATCCGCATGAGCGACGAAGTCAAAGGCGTGGTAGAAACGTCGCTGAACCTCGGCGTTGTGACGATGGAAGACGACCACGCGGAAATTATCTGCCTGATTCGTTCACTGATCGACAGCGGTAAAGACGCCGTCGTCGGTACGCTGACGGCGCTGGGCCAGTTGGCTGGCGCGAAAACGTCACCGAAAGGCGGCTACCCAGGCTGGCAGCCGGATGCGCATTCGCCGGTCATGGCGCTGGTACGCGAAACGTATCAGAAGCTGTTCAACAAGACGCCGAACATCATGGTGATTCACGCCGGTCTGGAATGCGGTCTGTTCAAAAAGCCGTACCCAGACATGGATATGGTTTCCATTGGACCGACCATCACCGGGCCACACTCGCCGGATGAACAAGTGCATATCGGCAGCGTCGATCTGTACTGGAAATTGCTGACAGCGCTGCTGAAAGCGATTCCGCCACGCGCTTAATCGCGTAGTCGTAAAATTCAGGGCGGCGCATAGACGTCGCCCTTTTTTATCCTCAACTCAACAGCCTTATCCCCAATCAAACACCAGCTGTCGCTCAATTTGCGGGTCGAGCAGCGTCACATGCAGCCCAACCAGCCGGACGCCTCTGGATTTACGCCGCTCCTGCCAGGTTTGCCGCGCCAGCTTCAACAGATCCTGTTTATTCAGTACCGGCCACACATGCTCCTGCGTCGTTTGCTGAAAATCATCAAACTTGAGTTTGACGCCCTGACGCGCAATATGCAGATCGGGCTTCACCCGTTTCAGGCGGACTTCCAGCTCCTCATAAAGCTGTTCGATCAGATTTTCACACTGTTCCCAGTCGTTAATATCCTGCGCCAGCGTCTTTTCCACGCCAACCGATTTCCTCAGCCGATCGGGTGAAATCCGTCGCTCATCAATCCCCTGACACCGTTCCCACAGCACGCGGCCAAACTTGCCGAATTCTTTCAGCAGATCCGCCAGCGCATACCCCCGAACATCCGCGCAGGTATGCAGGCCACGTTCTTCCAGCCGTTTCGCCGTCACTTTCCCCACGCCGGGGATCTTCTCCAGCGGTAGCGCCAACAGGAAATCATCCACCTGCTCCGGTGTAATTACATATTGCCCATTCGGCTTATTTAACTCAGAGGCGATCTTCGCCAGAAACTTGATCGGCGCAATCCCCGCCGAGGCGGTCAGATTCAGTTCATCCGCGATGGTTCGACGGATTTCTTCGGCGATGCGCGTCGCCGAACCGTTGCAGTGCGGGCTATCGGTGACATCCAGATAGGCTTCATCCAGAGAAAGCGGTTCGATCAGCGACGTGTAGCGAGCGAAGATCTCGCGAATTTGGCGCGAGGTGGACTTATACACGTCCATGCGCCCAGGCAACAACGTGAGGTGTGGACAGAGACGCAAGGCGGTTGCCGTCGCCATCGCACTGCGGACACCGTAGCGTCGGGCAGGGTAGTTAGCTGTGCTGATGACGCCACGGCGATCGGCGCTTCCACCAATCGCCAGAGGAATATCGCGCAGGCGCGGGTTATCACGCATCTCAATTGCTGCGTAGAAGCAGTCCATATCAACATGAATGATTTTGCGCATACTGGCCCTCTGACAATACTGTATGAATATACAGATCAAAGTCAGTATAGACAAGCTGCGCGATGCCTGCCGCGTTTACTGGGCGATCAGCATAACCAGCTTAAATTCGCTCTGCATGGCAGGGTGGAAAGTCTGTTGATGATAGGCAATATCGCCAAGCGAAGGATGGTGGAAACGTCGCTCGCCGCCTTCACGGGCGGTTACCGCCTGCTGTGACCACCAGAGATTGAATTCACGGCTTTCTTCACACAGCGACATCACGATTTGCCGAACGGCGTCAGTCGGCGCGTAATGGCTTGATTCCGCGCGGAACTCCGCCACCACCCGCTTCGCGCGTTCCGGCCAATTAACCACCAGCGATCGAGCCAGCGGATTCAGAAACATGAAACGCAGCAGGTTAGGCTCGGGATCGTTCCCCAGCCATCCGGCAAACAGCTGTGCCGACGGCGCATTCCACGCCAGCATATTCCAACTGCCATCCAGAAGATACGCAGGACAAGTAATGTGATGCAGGCTGGCGGCAATCTGCGCATCCGGCGGCGTTGCCCTATTCTGCTTCTGAGGATCTTTCACGCCAGCAAGGCTAAAAAGATAATCATGCTCTGCGGGTTCCAGTTTTAACGCCTGCGACACGCGGAGTAGCGCCGATGCCGAAGCGGACACATCACGCCCTTGTTCAAGCCAGGTATACCAGGTGGTGCTGATGCGGGCGATTTGCGCCAGCTCTTCGCGACGTAATCCGCTGGTGCGCCGCCGCCCAGAGGCTGGCAGGCCGACCATTTCCGGCGTAGTCCGCTCACGCAGCACCCGTAAGAAAGCCCCCAGCGCTTTTGGGCCACTCAGCGAATTGGCAGGTATAAACGAATGTGCAGACATAATCAGGTGTCCTTTTCATCCCGCTCGTATAGGTGGCTTGCGATGGCGGCGGCATTAATGAAAAACAGGTTAATCAAACAGGGAGTATTTTATACCCGTATAAATGCTCATATTGTACCCGTATTTTCTCCTCACTATAGTGTTCTCAGACCGACGTCTTCTTTAGTGGCTGGCGCGCCGCCGTTTAATCCATGATGAAACGAAAACAGTTCAGATAAATAAAGCGAGAGCAATGATGGAAGAAAAACAGAACCATAATCATCGCGTCGAACATCAGTTCGGCTCACAGGCGCAGAACTACCTGACCAGCGCAGTGCATGCGCAGGGCAAAGATTTAACCCAACTGGCCGCTTTATTAGCGCCTTTCCCGCAGGCGCGCGTGATCGACGCCGGTTGCGGTGCCGGACATGCCAGCTTCGTTGCCGCACAGGCTGTCGCGGAGGTTGTCGCCTACGATTTGTCTTCCCAAATGCTGGACGTGGTGAGTCAGGCTGCGGCGCAGAAAGGGCTGAATAACATCCGCGTTCAGCAAGGTGTCGCCGAGTCTTTGCCGTTCGAGGATAGCAGCGCAGATATCATCATCAGCCGTTATTCTGCGCATCACTGGCATGATGTCGGACAGGCGTTACGTGAAATGCGGCGCGTCCTGAAACCGGGTGGGCGCGTGATCATGATGGATGTCGTTTCGCCCGGTCATCCGCTGCTGGACAGCTATTTGCAGACGGTAGAAAAGCTGCGCGATACCTCACACGTGCGCAATTACGCGCCGGGCGAATGGCTGAGCTTCTTTACCGACGCAGGGTTTATCGTGCGTAACGTCACCAGCGATAAGCTGACGCTGGAGTTCAGCAGTTGGATCGCCCGTATGCGCACGCCAGAACATTTCGCGGTCGCGATTCGTGAACTGCAAAAAACGCTGCCGGACGAAGTGGTACAGCATTTTGACGTACAGACAGATGGTTCCTTTGTCACCGACATTATGATGATAGAAGCCACTCGCGCCTGATACGCTTTCCCCGCAATTAACGACCTCAAATTGGACGGCCCGCATCCTTTCGGGTCGTTTTTTGTAAATGTTATTTTTTAGCGCTTTTCAACGCTTGATTAATATGAAACCAATGATAATGTGATTTCGTTTTCGTCGTGACCTATTCGCCGACGGAATATATACCGATAACGGCTGTCCCCACGCTTTCGCTAAAACACCAGTAGCGCGGCGCGGATGCCGCGTGTAGCAGGCAATTTTATTATCAGGAATCATAATGCAAAAAATCGCGCTGTCGTTTGCGATGTTGTTTTTTTTGCCTTCTCTTGTTATTACCAGCGAAGCCAGTGTTGTTACCAGCGCCGCCAGCGAGACCGCACCACCGCTAGCGCCGATAGCAAAAGAATTAAAACAGCAATTATTAGGCTCTCCGATCTATATTCAGATCTTTAAAGAAGAGCGAATATTCGAACTTTATGCGAAAGTCGGTAACGAATACCGTTTATTGGAACAATACCCCATCTGTAAATATTCAGGCGGATTAGGACCAAAACGCGTTGAAGGCGATTTAAAAAGCCCGGAAGGTTTCTATCAGGTCGATCTGCGCCAGCTCAAGCCAGACAGCCAATATTACCGCGCGATCAATATCGGCTTCCCCAACGATTATGATAAATCACAGGGATATTCTGGTCGCTATTTGATGATCCACGGTGAGTGTGTGTCGGTCGGCTGCTATGCCATGACCAACACCTACATGGATGAGATTTATCGCTATGCCGAAGCTGCGTTGCGCAACGGGCAGGCGAAGATTGATATCGCCATCTACCCGTTCCGTATGACGGAACAGAACATGCAGCGCCACCGAAATTCCACCTACGCCAGCTTCTGGAAGCAGCTTCAGCCGGGGTATGCCTATTTTAATCAGCATAATCAGCCACCGGCCGTCACGGTGTTTAACGGACAATACGTCGTTAACCCACCGTTGATGACCAGCCAGCCGACCTTAAAGTATGCGCTCGCCGAAACAAAATAGAACGAATTCACCTGGCATAATCTGATGCCAGGTTTCGTTGCCCGTTAGCGGCTGCGTCGCCAGCACGGTGACGACATCATTGGGTGTCGTCTGCTGCTGAAAATCAATCTCCACATCCTGATCCAACAGCGTCGCTTTACCAAACGGCGCGCGACGAGTGATCCAGTAGAGTTTGGTTGAGCAGTACCCCATCACAAAGCGCCCGTCCGACAGCAGCATGTTAAACACGCCTTTCTCCCGCAAGACATCCGCCTGTTTGGCGATATAGCGGAATACCGCTGGCCAGTTGCCCGGCGTACGCGGGTAGCGTTCAGCCAGTTGGGACAGCAGCCAGCAGAAAGCAAATTCGCTGTCCGTCTGGCCAACAGGGCGAAACATGCCCGTTTTCAGGGTGTGGTAGCCTTTCAGTTGCCCGTTGTGGGCGAACGTCCAATTCCGCCCCCACAGCTCGCGCGTAAAGGGATGGGTATTTTCCAGCGACACCGCGCCGCGATTGGCCTGCCGGATGTGTGAAACCACCGCACATGATTTGATAGGGTAATCCTGCACCAGCCGAGCAATCGGCGAATTATAGCTTGGCAGCGGATCTTTGAACGTACGACAGCCGTTCCCTTCATAAAAGGTAATTCCCCAGCCATCCCGATGCGGTCCGGTTTTCCCACCGCGCTGTATCAGCCCGGTAAAGCTAAAGCAGATATCCGTCGGTACATTCGCGCTCATCCCCAGCAGTTCACACATCTGACTTTCTACCCTTCCCTTCTTGCCCTTTTAGAGCGTATTAACGTGGCTTACTGATCCGCCATCTCTTTTTCAATCAGTTGAATCAGGATGTGAATCGCTTTGATATGGATTTCCTGAATACGGTCGGCATAGCCAAAGTGCGGAACACGAATTTCCACGTCGGCTGAACCCGCCATTTTACCGCCGTCTTTCCCGGTCAGCGTAATGACCTTCATGCCCTTCGCTTTTGCTGCGGCAATGGCTTTAATAATGTTGCCGGAGTTGCCCGAAGTGGAAATACCCAGCAGCACATCGCCTTCACGTCCCAGCGATTCGACATAGCGCGAGAAGACAAAATCATAGCCAAAATCGTTGCTGACGCAGGACAGGTGGCTCGGATCGGAAATCGCAATGGCCGGATAACCCGGACGATTCTCGCGATAGCGCCCCGTCAGCTCTTCGGCAAAGTGCATGGCATCACAGTGTGAACCACCGTTACCGCAGGAGATCACTTTACCGCCCGCTTTAAACGCGTTAGCCAGCAGTACCGCAGCATTTTGAATCGACTGAATGTTCGCATCATCACTCAAGAAATTATTCAGTGTTTCTGCCGCTTCTTTCAGTTCACTACGGATTAAATCCTGATACATGGAATCCTCTCATTTTGTCTGGTGACAACATTCTATTCTCTATTGTCCAGCAGTGTAGCGGATCGTACCAACAGCGAGAAGCGCGTAATCACGGGATTGAGAGGATCGCTGATGCCCGTCAGAAAACACACGACTGCCGCTCGGTTTGTGAAGTGAGTTGTAATTATGATGTAAACGAATTGATAAAAATAATCAGATAAACTACAACGAATATAAGCAACAGGTCAGACCTCTTATGACATTGACCTATTACGCCTTATTTCACTGATAAAAACGGTTCTCGCTTTCCACTGCCACGTAACGCCTGGTGGAAAGGTGAAAACCCTCCATTCGATCACAATGCTGGAGACACGTTATGGTTGCTGTCAGTATCCTCCTCCTACTGATTATTATAGGAGCGATGTTTTACCATCGGCTCAGTCTGCTGCTCGGCAGCGCCATCCTGCTGGCCTACTTCGCAGCCATGTCCGCTATGTTGCTGTGGCCCGTCTGGCTGATGATTCCGCTCGTGATTCTGCTGATTCCGATTACGGTTCCGGCTCTGCGCCAAAAGCTGGTTTCCGCTTCCGCGCTGCGCATGTTCCAGAAGGTCATGCCGCCGATGTCGAACACGGAAAAAGAAGCGATTGATGCCGGGACAACCTGGTGGGAAGGCGATCTGTTTCGCGGCGCGCCGGATTGGAAAAAGCTGCATAACTATCCGCGTCCACAGCTGACCGCCGAAGAGCAGGCGTTTATCGACGGGCCGGTTGCTGAAGCCTGCCGAATGGCAAACGACTTTGAAATCACCCACGAACGCGCCGATATCCCGCTAGAACTGTGGGAATACTTAAAAGAGCACCGCTTCTTCGCCATGATCATCAAGAAGCAGTACGGCGGGCTGGAATTCTCGGCCTATGCACAGGCGCAGGTACTGCAAAAACTGGCGGGTGTTTCCAGCATTGTGGCGATCACCGTCGGCGTACCTAACTCACTCGGCCCCGGCGAACTGCTGCAACATTACGGGACAGAAGCGCAAAAAGATCACTACTTGCCACGTCTGGCACGTGGTCAGGAAGTTCCCTGCTTTGCGCTGACCAGCCCGGAAGCGGGTTCGGATGCAGGCTCGATTCCCGATACCGGCATTGTCTGCTACGGCAACTGGCGCGGTGAACAGGTCGTGGGCATGCGCCTGACCTGGAATAAACGCTATATCACTCTCGCCCCCGTCGCCACCGTGCTGGGGCTGGCCTTTAAGCTGTACGATCCCGATCATCTGTTAGGCGATCAAGACGACGTAGGTATTACCTGTGCGTTGATTCCGACGGACACCGACGGCGTTAAAATCGGCCGCCGCCATTTCCCACTGAACGTGCCGTTCCAGAATGGCCCGACGCAAGGTGAGAACATTTTTGTTCCGCTGGATTACATCATCGGCGGCGCGAAGATGGCGGGTCAGGGCTGGCGTATGCTGATGGAGTGTCTGTCGGTCGGACGCGGTATTACGCTACCGTCCAACTCTACCGGTGGGCTGAAATCGATTGCCCTCGGCATCGGTGCTTACGCGCACATTCGCCGCCAGTTCAAAATCTCCATAGGTAAGATGGAAGGTATCGAAGAGCCGCTGGCACGCATCGCGGGTAACGCTTACGTGATGGACGCCGCCGCAACGCTGATTACCAGCGGCATCATGCAGGGCGAAAAACCGGCTGTGCTCTCCGCTATCGTCAAATATCACTGTACCCACCGTGGTCAGCGCAGCGTGATGGATGCGATGGATATCGCCGGCGGTAAAGGCATCTGTCTTGGCCCGTCCAACTTCCTGGCGCGCAGCTATCAGGGCGCACCGATTGCGATTACCGTGGAAGGGGCGAATATTCTGACGCGCAGTATGATCATCTTCGGGCAAGGTGCCATCCGCTGCCACCCTTATGTACTGGAAGAGATGGCAGCCGCGCAGGAAAACGACGTATCACGCTTTGACCGTTCGCTGGTGGGTCACATCGGCCACGTCGGCAGCAACAAAGTACGCAGCTTCTGGCTTGGGTTGACCAACGGCCGCCTGAGTAGCGCACCAGTGAACGACAAAACACGTCGCTACTATCAGCAGCTCAACCGACTCAGCGCAAACCTGGCCCTGCTGGCGGATGTGTCGATGGCGGTATTGGGCGGCAGCCTGAAACGTCGTGAGCGTATCTCGGCACGTCTGGGGGATGTTCTCAGCCAGCTCTATCTGGCTTCCGCGACGCTGAAACGCTATGAGGACGAAGGGCGTCAGAAAGCGGATTTACCGCTGGTGCACTGGGGCGTGCAGGACAGTCTGCATCAGGCCGAGCAGGCGCTGGACGATCTGCTGCGTAACTTCCCGAATCGTGCCGTCGCAGGGCTGCTGACGTTCATCATCTTCCCGCTGGGTCTGCGCTGCCCGGCACCGTCTGACCGCCTCGACCATGAGGTCGCGAAGATTCTGCAAACACCGTCAGAAACGCGCAGCCGTCTGGGACGCGGTCAATATCTGGTTGCCAGCGAACACAACCCTATCGGGCTGCTGGAAGAAGCACTGCTGGATATCATGGCTGCCGAGCCGATTTACCAACGCCTGTCGAAGGCCAGCGACAAACCGCTGCCGTTCATGCGATTGGATCAGTTGGCAGAGCAGGCGCTGGTGGAAGGCCAGATTACCGCAGAAGAAGCGGATATTCTGACCAAAGCCGAAGCCAGCCGCTTACGTTCAATCAACGTGGATGACTTTGCGTTCGACGCACTGGCCGCCAACAAGCCCGCGCCCGTAACGCAACCGGAAAGAAAAACCGAAGCAGCATAAACAGAATCAGGCCGCCAATATGGTGGCCTGTTCTTTCTTTTAGATACTCATCAGTTGTAAAATCCACATCATCTTTCCTTCTGAATGAAACCCGACACATGGCTTACATCCCCAAGAACTACGCCAGACTTGAAAGCGGCTACCGCGAAAAAGCACTCAAACTTTTCCCGTGGGTATGTGGTCGTTGTTCACGCGAATTCGTCTATTCCAACCTGCGTGAATTAACCGTTCACCACATCGATCACGATCACAGCAATAACCCGGAAGACGGCAGTAACTGGGAAATGCTGTGCCTCTACTGCCACGACAATGAGCATTCAAAATATACCGATGCGGATATGTACGGTTCGACGGTCGTCGCGGGTGAAGATGCGCAGAAGGATGTCGGGGTTGCCACCCATAATCCTTTCGCGGATTTGAAGGCGATGATGAATAAAGGGAAGAAATAATCGGTTTGCCGCTCCCATCAGATTCGATGACGGGAGCGGTTATAAAATAGCGTGGCTAACGACGACTAGGCACCGCTCTGCCGTACACGTGCCAGCAGCGCATCCACATCTGCAATATGCGGAGCTGCCAGCACCAGCGTTCTACCCAGCGAAATAGCATGACGCTGACACGCTAAACGTGCTTCCGCCTCCTGAATACTATCCAGATCGGCAACGTGCGCCAGCCCAATCGTGCGGCGAATCAGTTCAGTGCCGCAGTAGCCAACGGCATCCCGCCACACCTGCTGTAAAAACAGCGCGACATAGCCCGATTCCGCCAGTGCCGGATCGTGGCTTTCACTTTCGCTCAATGCCAGAAAACGGGCGGAAAAGGTCTGCCACAGCGTACGAATATCTTCCAGACGTCGTTCGCGCCCAGCCGCCGCCTCGCGCGGAGCCAACAGCCCCGGCAGGCCACAATAATTCAGCAGCAGATTGCCAATTGCCGTGCCGACATCAAAGCCAATCGGCCCGTAAAAACCGAATTCAGCATCAATCGCTTTTAAGCGCCCTTCTGCGACAAAGATCGACCCACTGTGGATGTCACCGTGCAGCAGCGCCTCGGCTTTGCTCAGGAAGCCATGCTTCAGCCCGGCAACCGCCAGCTTCAGCACCCGATCGTCACGCAATGCCAGCACATCCGGCGTCAGCGCGGCATCAAACTGGTTTCTTTCATGATCGATATAAGGGTCGGTAAAGAAAAGATCTTCGGTAATCTGACACAGTTCGGGGTTAGTGAACTGGCTTACCGCCGCTTTCTTCTCATGTGGATGCTGATGAAAATCAGAGGTATGGAATAACGTCTGCGCCAGATATTCTCCCAGCTGTGCCGCCGCCTGAGGATAATCCGCGCCCTTAACCAACTCGCTGCGCCAGATACGATGATCGGAGAGATCTTCTTGCACCATCACCGCCAGTTCGGGATCGTGGTGTAGTACGGTCACGGTATGCTGTGGACAAAACCGCGCGTGCGTCAGCAACGTTTCGGCTTCAATGCGGGCACGATCAAGCGTCAGCGGCCAGGATTCCCCGACGCAGCGCACATAAGGCAGCGCCTGTTTGACAATGACCCGACTAACGCCCGCTTCATCTTTAATTTTAAACACCAGATTCAGATTGCCATCGCCGATCTCTTCTGCGGCTACCAGCGTTTGCGGCTGACTGACACCGCCGTACTGGCGGGCATATTCAACAGCGTCATCCGCCGTAAAAGTGCGGTAAAGTGACATTCCAACTCCTCGCTATGCTTAAATTCAAGATACGGACATAAAAACGTTCGGACGTCTATACATCTATCGGGCATCTTGGCAGAATAAGAATATCGATGCAACATGGATTTAACGACCTATGCAGACACTTAACACAACCAGCCTGAAAATCGTTGATAACCAACTGTGGATCCTCGACCAGCAGGCGCTACCGCAAGAAAAACGCTGGAGCCCGTGTCCAGATGTCGCGTCACTGGTTGAGCATATCCAGACGCTACGCGTACGCGGTGCACCGCTGATTGGCCTGTCCGCCAGCCTGCTACTCGCGTTGCTGGCCGAGAAAGGATTATCGCAGGCCGAACTGGCGCAGGCGCTGGAGACGCTGCGGGCATCGCGCCCTACCGCCGTGAACCTGATGAACAATCTGGATCGCATGAAGCTGGCGCTGGCACAGCCGCAGTTTGTCGATGCGCTGGTACAAGAAGCCCTGCGGTTGGTAGAAGAAGATCGCGCCCTGTGTGAACGCATTGCCGATCACGGCGCAGCGCTGGTTAAGCAAAACAGCCGCTTGCTGACCCACTGCAACACCGGCGGGCTGGCAACGGCAGGCATCGGCACCGCCATCGGCGTGCTGCTGCGCGCACATCAGCAGGGAAAGGTCACTCAGGTGTGGGTCGATGAAACGCGCCCACTCTTGCAGGGCGGACGCCTCACGGCCTGGGAACTGGGTGAGCTAGGTATTCCTTATCAGCTAATCTGTGATTCGATGGCCGCCAGTCTGATGGCGCAGGGTCAGGTCGATGCGATTTGGGTCGGCGCAGACCGCATCGCCGCCAACGGCGACGTCGCTAATAAGATCGGCACTTACAGCCTCGCGGTGCTGGCGCACTATCATCAGATTCCGTTTTACGTCGCGGCACCGCACACCACGCACGATCCCGCGTGCCCGGACGGTCGAGCGATTCCTATCGAGCAGCGCGCTGCCACCGAAGTCACCGGCGTTTCCGGCAGCTTCGGCCACTGCCAGTGGGCACCGCAGAACGCGGCAGTCTACAACCCGGCGTTTGACGTCACCCCCGCAGCATTAATCAGCGGCTGGGTACTCGACACCGGCGTGGTCACCCCACAGGACGTAAAAGAAGGGATCTTTCAGACAGCGTTGAAGTGACGATAAACAAATATTTCCAGGAAATTCAGGATACGCCGCACGGACGCGGCGAAGCCATCACCCAATAGTGACCGTTCCCCCGCCCATCACCACGCCACCACAGCTCACTGCATCACCCGTGCGCGCCGCAGGTTTACCCTCAACGAGTACGCTGGATGAACCGCTGCTAATACTCCGCGCATGACCATGGGGAACCAAAGGATCGCCTTGTCGGGCCAACGGCAGGCCGTCAACCTTAACCGTTGATGAACCCACCGCGACGGGCGTCGGCGGATGACTACCGTGCCCCGTGTCGCTATCGCCTACTTTAACGGCGTTACCCATTTTTTAGTCCTTTTAGTTGATTAGTTCTTTTAACTGAATAGTCAGACTTGCTGCGACCATCATGCAGCGGCCTCGTCATCGGCAGCCAATACCTCTATTCCACGTGGGACGAAGAAATTATTGTTCCTCAACATCGTATTCGCCTGATCGTCCAGCGTAGCGAACCGGAGTTCCTCTGATGCAAAGTCGTGCATAAAATAATTGAAGAAGATATCCGCCTCACGAGGCACCCGTTTGGCTTCATCGAAAAACTTGACTAACGCTGCGCCGTGATACATCTGCCGACGCAGCCCCCTGCTTCTCCGCACATTATCCGCATCATACTCAACCTGCTTCAGCCAGCCCCACTGCGCGTTGAGTTTATCCCGTTCACTTCCACTCACGTTTCGGAGGAGTATCTTGTAGTCATGCAATTTTTCCCCCAGCCAGACGCAGTAGTGGATCATATGCAGTTCGAACACCTCTGGGGTCGGGGCCGTTTTCCCCACCCATTTGCTGTAGAACTCGCTGTATGCCTTCGCGGAGTAGCCCTGCCGACTATCCTGCATGACGAAATACTGGGCTACTCGTGGGTTTTTAGCATCAAGAGTGCGAAAATTGGGAAAAGGCACCTGCGCCCTACGCGCGGTTTCAAGCATTTGTCGCAACGGCACCCGGCACAGCTCGGCACTGGGGCGCTGTTCGTTGGGTAACAGTCCTCCCGTCACGTCTTCACTGATGCCGGGGCATAGCACCTCACGCCAGCCGGACCGGAGCGGCCCCAAAGGCAACAGAGGACGGTATTCTCGTCGTTCATGGGCCGCTATCAGGTGTAAGGCGCTTTTGACTGCGGGGTGGAGGGGTTTATCAAACGCAATCACTTTCGCGCCAAAAGCCGTAGTGATCATACCAACAACAGGGTGCCGGGCAACGAGACCCGCCCCGTCAGAGACAGTTGCCACGGTATCCCCCATGTCCAGCGAGCTGCGGCGTGTGCAGTCGAACAGGCCAGCAAAGATGACCTCAACCTTGCTATCTCCGTAGCGGTATTCGCTTCCCACTTTGGTACAGAGTGTTTCCAGTAATTCATCGATAAATCGCCGGGCTAGCGCCGCCCCCAGATCGGCACCGAACACCGAAATCTGGATCAGTTTGATGGGCAGTTGATTCGCTTTTTTGATATCTGCCAGATTTTTTTTGAACTTATTTTTAGCCAAATCTACCCGCGCATCAACACCGGTCATGAGCAACTCGGCTACTATCGGGTTATCCCGAATCGGTTCGGCGGCTTCGAGCAGCGCGCGGGTCACCGCCTTTTTGGCAGTGGACGCTACGGCATCGAGGCCGCTCTTCATGGTCCGTAGGTCATCCAGCTTATTGGAGAGCACCTGACTCCAGTCCCCTTTGAAAACACCCTTGACAGTATCGACCGCCGTTTCTTTGCCCTGTTCAACCAGTGCATCGGCATAGTCCTCAGGCAGCGCTTTCTGTCTGGCGTCCATAATACTGTCCAGCCTTTCGGATGGCGTATCGTCAAGGGGGGTAGCTAAACCAGGAATATAAACTTTGGCATATGAATATGAAGAGGTGAGTTCAGCCAAAATTATTTCAGGATGGGCACGAAATAAGCGACCAACATTGGTCAGACGCTGGCTTTCTTCATCCACATTGATATTGCGCTTCAGGCCATCAAAGAAAAAGCCGATCTGTAAAGCCAATGAACAAGTACCTATACCTGCCTGATGACGGCTTTCCTCACGAGCAATCCGACACTCCAGATCGTCCCTGTCGATCATCGTCCTCTCCTTGTGCGATAAGGTGCAATTACATCATCCATATCAAGATAGCAACTGCTTACCCAACGAACCATCAGCTTGTTATCTGGTAAGAACAGTACACAAAAATCATTCTGGCCTTTCTCACGTTTAGGCATTGGTAAGACTACAGTATGGATCTCTGGACGATATCCAAGCTCATCATACTGTTTGCGAGTCATCGCAAGTTCCCATTTGATCTTAATGGTGTCACTATTTATTCGATAAGGGCCTGCTGTGCCACCGCTGGTATTAAGCCCATCAAATGCGTCGGTATTCCCCCCCATATTGCCATTGACGTATACATAGCTAATGGGGCGATCGATCACCGAATGGACAACGATTGACGCTCCGCCATGCCGTTCCTGAATCAGAAACGTCCAGCCCAGCCAAAGCACCAGCAGAATGCTTGCCGTCCACCGCCCCCAGCGCGGCAAGATCTGCCATATCGCCGTGATCAGCCCCGAGATCACTCTTGTTAAACCGCTTGCCACGCTCATGTTCGTCCCTTTTGTTCTTGCTGATTCAATTCCTTTGCCACACGCTGAGTCGCTATCGTGCCTGCCTGATGACAGCTTTCCTCACGCGCAACGCGACATTCAAGATCATCCCAATCCACTTTACTTATCTCCTTGTTCTATAGGTATCGACGATGCTATCCATTTCAACGACACAGCTTTCAGCCCACCTGATCATCGGTTTGTTATCAGGTAGCATCAGCACACAAAAGCTATTCTGTCCCTTCTCACGTTTCGGCATTGGTAGAGTGATGGTATGTTTCTCAGGCTGGAGTCCCTGCTCTTCTTGTTGTTTTAGAGTGGCACTCAATAGCCAATCTATTTTGACTATGTCACCCTCTATCCGATAGGGGCCTGCACTTCCCCCTCCCCCGGCATGAAATCCATCAAACGCAAAGGTATTGCTACCCATATTGCCGTTAACGTACACATAGCTAATGGGGCGGTCGATCACCGAATGGACAACGATTGACGCTCCGCCATGCCGTTCCTGAATCAGAAACGTCCAGCCCAGCCAAAGCGCCAGCAGGATGCTTGCCGTCCACCGCCCCCAGCGCGGCAGTATCTGCCATATCGCTGTGATCAGCCCCGAGATGACTCTTGTCAAACCGCTTGCCACGCTCATGTTCGTCCCTTTTGTTCTTCCAACGCCTGACGCCCACCTTCCAGATAGGCGAATGCCCATAACCGACGTTGGCCATCTACCGCTCCGGCCTGCTCCGCTTTTCTCAGCGCCTTGCGGACCATGCTCATTCTTTCGCAGGGCGGGAAATGTCTGATGCTATCCCCCTCTTGCCACAGAGCGAGCAGGCGATGCTCGTCAGGCGAACCTTGCAACGCTTGATATAACTCAGGCGTCAATCTCACCAGAACAGGTTCAGTGGGAGGAATCGATAGACTCAGTTCGCGCCAACTGCCGTCGCATTCTCGTAACCACCAGCGATCGATCCCGCCAAACAGCCCACCGAGCCACGGGGCGTCGTGTTGTTCAACAAGCAGAGGCAACGCGTACGGCGTGTAGAACCGCAGCAGTTGGCTAAATTGCCCTGCGGGTTCAATCACCCTCACCCCCAAAGCCAGTTGCTTTTGCAAAGCGCTAAGGGATTGGTCGCTCTCCAACAGGCCAACCACGTGCCCCTGCTGAACAAGCGTCGCCAGTAATCTTTCATCCTCTGGTGGACAATGCCAAAGCCAGGGACCCAGATTGATCAGTTCAAACAAGTCATCATGAAAATAGAGCGGTAAAAACGGATTTTTACTCAACCGTTCGCGCTGTTCAGCGGTGAGATTCGCCCCTTCCAGCAGAGCGATACAGGCACCCCGGTGCCAGATAGTTTCAGGTAGCATCTTATTCTCCCTGTATTAACGCATCGCCCTGCGCCATGGCACGCAGCAGACAGGGAATACAGACCGGTTTTTCAAGAGGCGGTATTTTGGGCAATGGGGGCGGCGCCATCACCTCAACCGCTCCCGGTAATGAGGGCAGTTGGCCTGCCCAACCAGAGCCACAACCCGGGCTGCCCCCTGAATTCATCTTGATGCCGGGGCCGACTAGCGTCACGCCGCTGGGATCGATCTTCACGAAGCTTCCTCCGACTTTCAGCGTCAGCTCCGCGCCCGCTTCAAGAACCACCTTAGCCCCCGCTTTTACATGCACTTCCTCACCCGCCTCGACCAGCAAAGCCTGCCCCAGTTTCTGATGCATCGACGCATCAACGGTCAGCGAGAGAGCGCCTTTCACGTGGTCACGTTTCTCGTTCTCAACCGTCAGGTGATCGTTGGCTTTAACGCGGGTGACTCGCTCATTATCAATCTCCGTGTGGGCATCATGTTTGATGTGCCAGACCACGTCATTCTCAACGAGCGCCTTGAGATCTTTCTGCCCGTGAAGATAAATCTCCTCCTGACCGGCCTGATCCTCGAAGCGCAGTTCATTAAACCCTTCTCCCTGATGCGTCTTCGTGCGCAGTACGGTTCGTGTCTTATTAGCAGGCAGCGGATAGGGAGATGGATTGGTGGCGTGGAAAGTACGCCCGGTGACAATCGGCTGGTCCGGGTCGCCTTCAAGGAAGCTGACGATCACTTCATGGCCGATACGCGGGATGGCAATCATACCGTACTGGCCACCCGCCCAGCCCTGGCTGACCCGCACCCAGCAGGAACTCTGGTCGTTACTGGCACCGTAGCGATCCCACGGGAATTGCAGTTTTACCCGACCATACTGGTCGCAGTAGATTTCTTCCCCCGTTGGGCCGACGACGGTGGCGATTTGCGGGCCGTCCACCATCGGTTTGTAGGGCATGGCAGCACGCCACGTCGTCGTGCCTTTCACTACCGCAAAACTGTTGCTCATGGTGGTCGGTTCGCCGCCGCTTTCCTCTTCCAGCGCCTGCGGCTGTTGCCCGACGTGCGTCACGCTCACCGTCTGCCAGACCGCATTCAGCGTCGCATTCGGGTGCTCCGTCAGCGTGAAGGTGCTACCCGGCATCAGCCCCGCGCAGTTGGATTCCCCTTCGCTCGTCACCGCCCCTGAGCGCAGCGCATCCAGTCGGTAGCCGCTGAACGCCTTGCCGCTCGGGTCTTGCTTATAGCGCCCCGGGTAGTCGTAATGCTGATAGCTTTCGCGCTGGTGCTCTAGCTCGCCGCTCATTTTCTTGTGCGACAGCCCGTAAGCCGGTGTCTTGAAGCTGTAGTCTTTCAGCTCGACTTCAGCCGTACTCACTCGCTCCGCGTAGTGGAAGCGCCGGACATATTCGCCCTCACTCAGCCCCTGCGTCGCCAGATTGAAGAACAGCTCGGGGCCTTTGGTCAGTGCGCCCGCATCGTCAGCAAACACCACCCGGTGTTTACCCTCTTCGTATTCGTGGAAGAAATACAGGCCCTCCTCGGCAGCCAGCCGGGTGATAAAGGCTAAATCGCTTTCCCGATACTGCACGCAGTATTCTCGCACCGCATGCTCGTTACGCAGCGCAAAGGCGTAGTCGGTGATACCGGCTTCTTCCAGCAGCGCCCCGATAATCGCCTCCGGCTTCTGCGCCTGAAAGATGCGGGCGTTGGTGCGTAATCCCAGTCGCCACAGGGCCGGACGGACTTCTATCTGATAGCGCGTGCGCCGAAAACCGGTGTCACCCTGCGTAAAGCCGCTGATAATCCCGCTGACCCGACGTTTCAGTTCGCCTTCATACCAAATCATCAGCTCGCACGGCTGGTCCAGCACCGCGCCGAAATCCACATCCGGCAACGCGCTCGCCAGACTCAGCGACAGGCTGAAAGGCCGGTTCAGCCCTTCATCCAGCCTGAAATCCACCACCGCGAAAGTGCCTGCTTCCAGGGCACCGACCTTTACGGTGAACTGTAATCCTGTACTGTTTGCCATCGGCTTTCTCCTTATTTTTATGTTTTTACTGCTGCCACGGCGACCGCATGCGCCATCCTGGCTAAACGCCACATGAGTAAAAACGCCACGCAGGTGAAAAGCGCAGAGCATTTAAATTGAGCAGCGATTTGGTATGTTCACGTCGTGGGAAACAAGAAGGTCGCGAGGTTGAAACGGTATGAAGAGTGGTGAAAACGTTCCATGTGGCATCCTTGACGCTATTCCTTTTAAGAAAATACGCGTAAAGGATAACAAGATGTTCATAGTGCTAATAGCGCAAAAAAAGGCCTAAAACCAAGCAAGCACATTGATTAATATTAAAATAATATCATTTTGAATAAATTAGATAGCGAATCAAAAAAGACTCATCATTATATGAGAACAGGGCATTCACCCTGTTCTCAACCTATTGATAAACCATTTTTATTCATGGGATAAGGGCATAGCCCCCTACGCGCTACCGCTCCAGCTTCGGATACACATCCGCAATCTTATCGCCGGTAAAATGCGCGATCCAGCCTTCCGGGTTATCGAACAGGCGGATGGCGGTGAAGTGCGGTTCCGGTCCCATATCAAACCAGTGCGCGGTGCCCGCGGGTACGGATAGCAGATCGTTCTTCTCACACAGGATCTGGTAAATCTTGCCGTTAAGGTGCAGACAGAACAGCCCCGCACCTTCGACGAAAAAACGCACTTCGTCTTCGTGATGCACATGCTCGGATAAAAACTTGGTGCGTAGCTCCGCGCGCTGCGGATTATCGGAACGCATGCTGATGACATCCCAGCTCTGATAGCCTTTTTCTGCCACCAGCTTGTCGATTTCATGCTGATAAGCGGCCAGCACTTCCTCAGATGACGGTGCATCGCTCAGCTTCTGACTGGCTTCCCAGCGTTCAAAACGTACGCCGATGTCGTTCAGCTGTTTCTGAATCGCCTCGGCATCCTGACTTTGCCAAATCGGCTGGCTGGCATCGCTGTCGCTAAAAATGGTTAATCCACTCATTGGGCGTACTCCGGTAAGTCGATCTGGTCAAAACGTGCCACCTGACGGTGACGGCTTACGTTATCCGCATCATCGCGAATAAGCTGACAGGTGTGCCAACCGGCTTCCTGCGCGGCATCCAGCTCCTGACGAATGTCCGACAGGAACAACAGTTGCTCAGCAGGCAGCCCAATGGCTTGTGCAATCGTGCGATAAGAGCCGGTCTCCCGCTTCGCACCGACGCGGGTATCAAAATAGTCGCTGAACAGCGGGCGCAGATCGCCCGCGTTGCTATAGCCGAACAGCAGCTGCTGCGCTTCTACCGAACCTGATGAATACACATACAGGCGCAGGCCCTGCTGCTGCCATGCGGCTAGCTGTGCTGCCACTTCAGGGTATAGATGCCCCTGAAAATCGCCGTTACGGTAGCCCGCACGCCAGATAATGCCTTGCAGTTGCTTCAACGCGGTGGATTTACGATCTTCATCCATAAACTGGTTCAGCGCGGTAATCAGCGTCTCGCTATCCGCATCCGGCTGACCTAGCTCCTGACGCAACGCATCCAGCGCCTGCGCGATCTCAGGATCGCTACCGTGCTGGCGAACGGTGTCGGCCAGACGTTCGCGGGCATAAGGGAACAGCACGCTGTGAACAAAACGGATATCGCTGGTGGTACCTTCAATATCCGTCAAAATGGCCTTAATCATGCTTTCGCCTCCAGCAGTCGACGTTGCAATTCGCACTGGAACAGGAACTCCAGCCCTTCCAGATGACGACGCGCTTCTTTCACCGTCGCGCCCCAGCAGTAAAGACCGTGACCGCGCACCAGAAAACCGTAGCGTAGCGGCGTGTGCCTAGCGTACTCGGTTACCCGCTGCGCCAGCGCCGGAATATCCTGATCGTTATCGAAAATCGGGATCGCCACGCGATCCAAATGGGTGGTTTGCCCCGCCAGCGACTTTTGCATTTCGTAGCCGTGCAACACCAGTTCAGCGCCCTTCTCTACCCGGGACAGCACCGTCGCGTTCACCGAGTGCGTATGCAGCACCGCACCAATAGTCGGCTCGCGGCGATATAATAGCGTATGCAGCCCCGTTTCCGCCGACGGCGTGCGACCACTCGGCACATGATTAGTGGCAATCTCCACCAGCAGGAAATCCTCTGCCTGAAGGCTGCCTTTGTCTTTACCCGATTCAGTAATCAGGCACTGCGCGTCATCAAGGCGTACGGACATATTGCCGCCCGTCGCCGGACACCAGCCTTTCTCGCCGATCCAGTGGCAGGCCGCAAGCAGCGCCGTCAATTGTTGATTTTCAGTCATGAGGCTTCCCGTTTTGGTCTTTCTGTTTCAAAGCATGCAGTTGCAGGTTTAGATCTTTTCATTATGTCTTAGCACGCAAAGGCATTTAGCCGTTTAAACGTCCAAGCGTCTTGATTGCCAAATACTAACAGCATGTTATATTACCAAGCAATACAGGCTTGCAGGAGTTCCACCCCGCTATGAGCGCCGCTCTGATCCCCGACAGTAAACTGCCTTCGCTGGGCACCACCATTTTTACCCAGATGAGTGCGCTGGCCCAACAGCATCAGGCCATCAATCTATCACAAGGTTTCCCTGATTTTGACGGCCCGGACTATTTACAACAGCGGCTGGCGTATCACGTCAGTCAGGGCGCCAACCAATATGCGCCAATGACTGGCGTCGCGCCGCTGCGTCAGGCGATTGCTGAAAAAACGGAAGAACTGTACGGCTGGCGACCGGATGCCGATAGCGAAGTGACCGTTACGGCGGGGGCGACTGAAGCGCTGTTTGCCGCCATTGCCGCGCTGGTTCGCCCCGGCGACGAAGTGGTTTGTTTCGATCCCAGCTATGACAGCTATGCGCCCGCCGTGACGCTGGCCGGCGGCGTACTCAAGCGCATCGCCTTGCAGCCACCCGCCTTTCGCGTGGACTGGTCGCATTTTTCTGAGCTGCTGAGCGACCGCACTCGTTTGGTCATCCTGAATACGCCGCACAACCCGTCCGCCACCGTCTGGCAGAAGGCAGATTTTGAGCAGCTGTGGCAGGCAATTGCCGCGCGCAACATCTTCGTGCTGAGCGATGAAGTCTACGAACACATCTGTTTTGACAGCGAAGGACACGCCAGCGTACTGGCCCATCCGTCGCTGCGCCAACGCGCTATCGCCGTTTCATCATTTGGCAAAACGTTCCACATGACCGGCTGGAAAGTCGGTTATTGCGTCGCCCCAGCCGCCTTAAGCGCAGAAGTGCGGAAAGTTCACCAGTATCTGACGTTCTCCGTGAATACGCCCGCGCAGTTCGCGATTGCCGATATGCTGCGTGAACAGCCGCAACACTGGCGTGAACTGCCCGATTTTTACCGCGCGCGTCGCGATCGCTTCATCAAGGCGCTGGCAGGCAGCCGTTTCGAGATTCTGCCCTGCGAAGGCACTTACTTCCTGCTGGCGGACTATCGGGCAATTTCCGATCTGGACGATGTCAGCTTCTGCCGCTGGCTGACCGAGCACGTTGGCGTTGCCGCCATTCCGCTGTCCGTCTTTTGCGCCGCTCCGTTCCCACATACGTTGATTCGACTATGCTTTGCTAAACAGGAAGCAACGTTGGATGCCGCTGCGGAGCGTTTATGTCGACTTTAAAGATTTCATTGCTGCAACAGCCGCTGGTCTGGCGCGATGGCGAAGCCAACCTGCGCCACTTCGATACCTTATTGGCAGAGATGAGCGGGCGTGATGTGATTGTCCTGCCGGAGATGTTCACCACCGGCTTTGCGATGGAAGCCGCCAAAGGCAGTCTGGATCAGTCGGTTGTAGAGGCGTGGCTGCACCAGTGGGCGCAGAAGGCAAATGCGCTGATCGGCGGTAGCGTCGCGGTAAATACGCCAAAAGGTGCGGTGAACCGGTTCCTGCTGGTCGATCCGCACGGCGAGGTGCATCACTACGATAAACGCCACCTGTTCCGCATGGCGGACGAACACCATCACTATCAGGCAGGCACGGAGCGGGTCACCCTTGAGTGGCGCGGCTGGCGTATCTGTCCGATGATCTGCTACGACCTGCGTTTCCCGGTCTGGTCACGCAACCGGCAGGACTACGATCTGGCGCTGTATGTCGCCAACTGGCCAGCGCCACGAGCCGCACACTGGCAGACGCTTCTGGCGGCGCGTGCCATTGAGAATCAGGCCTACGTGGCAGGCTGCAACCGCGTCGGCACCGACGGCAACGGCCACAGCTACCGCGGCGATAGCCTGATTATTAATGCGCAAGGGGACATTCTGGCATCTGCCGCTCCCAACCAGCCTGCCCGTCTGGACGCCGAGCTGTCGCTGGAAGCGTTGCAAAGCTACCGGGAATCCTTCCCTGCCTGGCGCGATGCCGATCGCTTTACGCTGTAGCTGTCGTTACTGTGCAGAGGCGTGATAGAACACCGCCTGATAGAACGCCTGTAGCGCCAGCGCCACATCTGCCGTGGTCACGGACTCGTCAGGATGGTGGCTGATGCCGCCGCGGCAGCGGACAAACAACATCGCCACCGGCCAGCGTTCGGCAATAGCAATCGCATCGTGCCCCGCGCCGCTTGGCAACATCAGCGTTTTGCCTTGTACCTGCGTTACCGCCTCATTTAATACCGACTGCAAGGCGGGATCGCAGCGGGTTGCCGCAATGCGATAATATTCTTCGGCGCTGAACTGGCAGCCGCGCTGGTGCGCGATAGTCTGCCCCAGCGTCAGGAGTGTTTGTAGCAGCGCATCCAGCGGTGCATCCTCCGGCCCGCGAATATCCAGCGTCATCTTCACCTCACCGGGAATAACGTTCGCCGCGCCCGGTAAGCACTGTAATGTGCCAAACGTGGCGACCAGATGAGGATCGCTTTCCCGCGTTATCCGCTCAGCCTGTGCCATCCAGTCGGCGGCCGCCGCCAGCGCATCCTGCCGCTGCGTCATCGGCACCGTGCCCGCATGCCCCGCGAGCCCGAGGAATGTGCAGTTGAGCCGCCGCGCCCCATTGATCGCGGTGACCACGCCCAGCGCCAGATCCTGCTGTTCCAGACACGGCCCTTGCTCGATGTGTAACTCCAGATAGGCGGTGATATCGCTGACCGGACGTGCTGCGTGCACCACCTCAAGCGGATCCAGCCCCGCAATGGTCAACGCCTGCGCCACACTGGTGCCCTCGGCATCCTGACACTCCAGCCAGTTCTCCGGCCAGGTGCCCGTCAATCCCCGACTGCCCAGCAGCGTAATGCCAAAACGCGTGCCTTCTTCATCGCCGAAGCCGATGATTTCCAACGCCACGGGTAAACGCATCCCTTGTTGATGGAACGCACGTACCACTTCAATCGCGGTCAATACGCCCAGCATGCCGTCATAGCGTCCGGCATTGCGCACCGTATCCAGATGCGAACCGAGCAACAGCGCTGGCGCATCCGGTGTTAATCCTTCATAGCGACCACAAATGTTGCCAACGCTATCCTGCCAGACGTTCATGCCCGCTTCGCGCATCCATTCACCCACCTGTGCATTGGCACGCAGGTGCTCCAGCGACAGATAAACACGGGTCAGTTGGCCGGGTGTTTCGCTGATTTCCGCCAGCGCATCGCAGCGCGACATAATCTGCTCAGCAGCGACCTGTGCAGCAGCGGGCAACATCAACATTTCACTCATGCACGACCCTCATCCGCCGCATAGCAATTCCAGGCGGCCTGCAAGGCTTCGCCCTGCACGGTACGGAAGCCAAGGCGATTCAACACCGCTTCCAGCGCTGTCAGCGTTTGCATCACGCAGTCTTTACGCGCGTTGTAGCCCATTGTCCCGATGCGCCAGATCTTGCCCTGAAGCGGGCCAAATGACGTGCCGATCTCAATGGCGAAATCTTCCAGCAGCAGCTTACGCACCTGTTCACCGTGAACGCCGTCAGGAATCACCACGCCCAGTACGTTATTCATTTTGTGGGTCAGTGAACCAAAGGTATCCAGCCCCATTCCCTGAATCCCCGCCACCAGCGCACTGCCGTGCAGCGCATGGCGGGCAATACTGCGATCCAACCCTTCTTCGAGGATCGTTCGGGCACACTCGCGTGCGGCGAACAGCATGCTCGTCGCCTCGGTGTGGTGGTTCAGGCGCTCCGGCCCCCAGTAATCCATTACCATGCCCAGATCGAAATAGTTGGAATAGATCATCTCGTCGTCGCCGTCCTGATGCGCGTCCGTTCGGATCCCCTGCTCAATACATTTACGACGGCGGATCACCGCTTCCATTTGCGAACTGAGCGTGATCGGTGAACTGCCAGATGGCCCGCCGAGACATTTCTGCAATCCGGCGGAAACCGCATCCAGTCCCCACTTATCCGTTTCCAGCGGATTACCGCCAAAAGACGCAGTGGCATCGGTATAAAACAGTACGCCGTGACGGCGGCAGATCTCGCCCAGTTCCTCCAGCGGTTGCAGCATGGTGGTCGACGTATCGCCCTGCACCGTCAGCAGTAAACGCGGGCGTACCGTTTTGATCGCATCTTCGATTTGATCCGGCGAGAACACCTCGCCCCACGGTACTTCAATGGTATGAACATCAGCACGACAGCGGCGGGCAATCTCACACAGCAGATGACCAAAACGACCAAACACCGGCACCAGCACCTTATCGCCGGGGCGGATCGCCGACAGCAGAATCGCTTCAATCCCCGCGCGCGAGGTGCCATCGACCAGCATCGTCCAGCGGTTTTCCGTGCGGAAAAGCTGGCGATAGAGCGCCATGACCTGATTCATGTAGTTCGTCATCGCGGGGTCATACTGACCCACCAATTGACTGGCCATTGCCCGTAATACGCGCGGATCGGCATTGATCGGCCCCGGCCCCATCAGCAGGCGATGAGGGGGATTGATTTGCGCGTACAGTTCGCTGTTCATGGTTATGTGCTCCAGATTCTTTACGTTACCGATCTGCTAATCGAATGATTTAATGCGCGTTTCCGTGCGTGATTAGCTCAAAAGAGGGAAGCCTTACGCTTCCGATAGTCCCCGGACCGAGGCGATGAACTGTTTCAGTTCGCGGGTCTGCGGGTTAGCGAACAGCGTTTTGCTGTCGCCCTGCTCCCAGACCGTGCCCTGATGCATAAACACCACGCGGTCGCCCACTTCACGGGCAAAATTCATTTCATGCGTGACCAGAATCAGCGTCATGCCTTCTGCAGCAAGCTGTTCCAGCACTTTCAGCACTTCGCCGACTAATTCAGGATCGAGCGCCGAGGTAATTTCATCGCACAGCAGGACTTTCGGGCTCATCGCCAGCGCGCGGGCAATCGCGACGCGCTGCTGCTGGCCGCCCGACAGGTTGGCTGGGTAATAGTGAAGACGCTCACCCAGCCCCACCTTTTTCAACACCCGCTCGCCCAGCTCACGGCACTCCGCCGCGCTTTTACCCAGCACGCGGCGCGGTGCCAGCATCACGTTTTCCAGCGCCGACATGTGCGGAAACAGATTGAAGTTCTGGAACACCATCCCGACCGAGCGACTGATTTCACGCGCCTGCGAATCCCTGTCGGTGACCGTCATCCCGCCCAGCTTGATGCTGCCGTCCTGATAGCCTTCCAGACCGTTCATGCAGCGCAATAGCGTGCTCTTACCAGAACCGCTGCGCCCGATGATCGAAATGACCTCACCCATTTCAATATCCAGATCCACGCCTTTCAGGACATGGTTCTGGCCGTAATATTTTTGAACCTGATTAATGGTGATGAGCGGCATTGAATTTCTTCTCCAGATAGCGGCTGTAGTAAGAGAGCGGATAGCACATCAGGAAGTAGCCCAGCGCCACCAATCCGAACACTTTAAACGGCTGATAGGTCACGTTATTCA
Source organism: Pectobacterium sp. HCp5_1 (assembly GCF_032905925.1). Lineage (NCBI taxonomy): Bacteria > Pseudomonadati > Pseudomonadota > Gammaproteobacteria > Enterobacterales > Pectobacteriaceae > Pectobacterium > Pectobacterium sp. HCp5_1. The sequence continues at coordinate 32,892 of NZ_JAUMIO010000023.1, read as the reverse complement.
ACATGGTTCCCGCCTTGGTCAGTTCGATAAACCCGATGATCGACGCCAGCGCAGTACCTTTAATCACCTGCACGGAAAACCCCACGGTAGGCGCGATGGCGATACGCATCGCCTGCGGCGCAATCACCCGATAGAGCGTTTGGCCGAAATCCAGCCCGAGGCAGCGCGACGCTTCCCACTGCCCTTTCGGCAACGCTTCGACACTGCCGCACCAGATATCCACCAGAAAGGCGCTGGTAAAGAGCGTCAGAGCCAGTGCCGCCGCCGTCCACGGGCTCACATCAATGCCGAACAGCGCCAGCCCGAAAAAGGCGAGGAATAGCTGCATCAGCAGCGGCGTTCCTTGAAAGAGCTCGGAATACAGATGGACAAAGCGCATCGGCCATTTGCGTTTCGTCAGCCGCAGCAGCATCAGCGGAAAGGTCACTATCGCACCGCCGATAAACGCCGTCAGCGACAGCAGTAACGTCCAACGTGCCGCCAGCAGCAGGTTGCGCACAATATCCCAGTCGGTAAATGTCATCATGACGGATTCCCCAGAAAGCGCCGACCTGCCAGCAGTAAGAGTTGTCGCATCAGAACAGACAGCACCAGATAACACAGCGTGGTTGCCAGATACACTTCAAAGCTCAAAAACGTACGGGACTGAATCAGGTTGGCGGCAAAGGTCAGTTCCTCATAAGACACCTGCGACACCACCGACGACCCCAGCATGACAATGATGCATTGGCTAACCAGCGCCGGATAAATCCGCTGGAGCGCGGGCGGCAGAATCACACGTAAAAAGGTCTGCATTCGCGTCAGCCCCAGCACGCGGGCAGCTTCCCACTGGCCTTTCGGCGTAACCTGAATCCCCGCACGGATAATCTCGGTGCTGTACGCTCCCAGATTAATCAACATCGCCAACAGCGCGGCCTGTCCGGCGGTGAGCTTCAAGCCCAGGCTCGGCAAGCCGAAGACGATGAAGAACAGCTGAACCACAAACGGCGTATTGCGGATCAGCTCGACGTAGACACCCCATAGCCGACTCAGCAGAGTGGGCTTGCCGCTGCGCAAGGCCGCACCGAAGATGCCGATAGCAATGCCGCCGAGGGTTGCCATGACCGTCAGCTCAATGGTGACCCACAACCCCTCCAGCAGCTCAGGCCAGAACGGAAACAGCGCAGAAAAATTAAGCTGATAGGTCATGGCGTGCTCCCGTTAAGCCTTGATGCTGGCCGGCAGCGGCGCTTTCAGCCATTTTTCCGACAGGCTATTGAGCGTGTCATCTTTCAGAGCCTGCTCAATCAAGGCATCGACTTTTGCTTTCAGCGCGGGTTCATCCTTTTTCAGGCCGATGTAGCACGGCGAATCTTTCAGCATAAACTTCGCCACCGGAGCTTTCGTCGGGTTCTGCTCGGCGATCGCCGCCACAACCAGGTTGCCGGTGGCGACATATTCCACCTGCCCGGACAGGTACGCCGACAGCGTGGTGTTGTTGTCTTCGTAGCGCTTAATCTGTGCGGCCTTCGGCGCGATATCCGTCAGCACCATGTCTTCTACCGCACCGCGCGTGACGCCGATGCTTTTGCCTTCCAACGCTTCTGATGATGTCAGCGTGTTGTCTTTCGGCCCAAATACGCCGAGGAAAAACGGCGCGTAGGCGCGGCTGAAATCGATCACTTTTTCACGCTCAGCATTTTTGCCCAGACTGGAGATCACCAGATCAACTTTGTTGGTTTGCAGATACGGCACGCGGTTGGCGCTGGTGACAGGAACCAGCTGCAACTTTAGTTTCATCTCTTTCGCCAGATAGCGAGCGATATCGATGTCATACCCCTGCGGTTGCAGATCCGTTCCTACCGATCCAAACGGCGGGAAATCCTGCGGGACGGCGACACGCAGCACACCGCGCTTCTCGATATCCTGCAACTGATCGGCCATCGCGCTACTGGCCTGAACCAGTAACATTGCCGCGCCCATCACCGCCAGTAACCCTTTTTTGATGCCCAGTTTATTGATCAACATCGTCTCTGCCCCCGGTTAGTATAATTGAAACGAAAGATTCTTTAAAAACAAAAATTGAAACCATCGTTGCAAATATTAAGCAAGGAGTGTGCCAGATTACGCGGGTACCCTTGACGATGAGGAACAATGTAGAAGGTCAGGGAATCATGCTGAAATATGGCATAGCTGTAGATATGGAATATTGGTGAACAGTTTCGGGCGTGATACTCAGGAGTTAACCTTGTGGTTTTATGCCTTATTCGCGTAAAAAATTGCGCTGAGGTGAGCATGACCGCCGGATGAGCGGCATGGACGCCGCGAAAGTCAGCGCCGCGTCGGGAGCGCGTCGCTGGCGGTCCGTGTTGCGGCCATGAACGCCGAAGGTACCGCGAAGCGGCGCAATTCCGCGAAAAAAGCCTGGGTTCATAGGGCAAGCGGCGTTTGAGCTGCCCTATGTCGGGCGTGGCGCTATGTCACAAAAATAATCCAGTTTTATCACGCCCGAAACAAGCCACATGACAGATAAGAACACCAATTAACTAGCACCATTTTAGTGCAACAGCACCATCCCAACGCACCATTAGCGTTGCTCAAGCTCATCCAGTTCACCATAAAGATCCACGATCTGGTGGATGCGCTGGCGTCCGTCACGCAGCATTTCATGCAGCAGCGCATTGCTGATCACGTTAACTAAACTCATGGCGGACGAATAGCTGTCAAACGCCGAGACGCTGTCCAGCGGGACGCACAGCGACCAGGTTGCCAGCGACATTAGCGTACTCACCTGTGGCTCGCACAACAGCAGCACAGGCACCCCGCGCTTTTGCAACTGCACCAATAACGGCTGAATCAGGCGTGGACGGCGGCGAAAAGCCACCACAATCACGACATCCTGCGCAGTGAGATCCACCAGCTCTTCGGATAACGTCTGCCCCGGTTGCGTCAGCAGCGTGACCTGTTGGCGAATCTGGAGCAGCTGTTGGCGCAGGTGCAACGCCACCGGATAGCTATTGCGCAGCCCAATCAAACACAGGCGCTGCGCCTGCATCAACGCCTGAATTACCGCGCCAAACTGCACGGGATCAATTTGGTTGATCCACTGTGTCAGGTTCGCCATTTCCTGCTTGTAATGCCGCGCCAGCAGCGTATTCCCCTGCACAGCATCCCGGTTATCCGCCAGCGGCATCCCGCTCTGGCGCAGCGTTCTGAGCTCATCGCGCATGTCGCGGTAGCTGGGGTAGCCCAGCCGTTTGAACAACCGGCTGACTGTCGCTTTGGAGACGCCGCTCAGCCGCGCCAGCTCGGCGCTGTTGTAGCTAATCAGATCATCAAAGTGATCGAAGATGAAATCCGCGACACGCTGTTCCTGCGGTGAAAGCTCGCTGTAGCGATCCCGTAATCGTTCATCTATTTGCATCATCGTCTCTCACCCGTTGCGCTTGCTGTAACGTTTGTTTCATGTCGCAGAACATAGCACAGGATTGTCAGGATGATATAGATACCTCCTCCAGCACCGCATACCAACTTTCCACCGCAATAAAAAACTGGAACGCCGTTTGCTTATAGCTAGGGTTAATAGAACTCATCACCCTACATAAAACTTAAAAAGGAATCCTGAGATGATGCAAAGCAACACCGCCCCGCTGGGCATGACGGTAGCACCTCATCATTTAGCCAGTGCCAGCGCGTTGGCGATTCTGCGTGAAGGTGGCAACGCTATTGAAGCCATGGTCGCCGCAGCGGCAACTATTGCCGTGGTGTACCCGCATATGAACGGGATCGGCGGCGACGGTTTCTGGCTAATTGTGCCACCACACGGTGAACCCGTGGCTATCGATGCCAGCGGGGCGGCGGGGTCGCTGGCCTGCCGTGAGTACTATCAGGGCGAAAGTCGCATTCCGCACCGCGGCCCGAAAGCGGCGCTGACGGTCGCAGGCACCGTCGGCGGCTGGCAGGAAGCGCTGGCCTATTCACAAGAGTTGGACAATTCACAAAAAATAGACAGCACGCCGATGCCGCTGGCTCGTCTGCTATCTGACGCGATTCGCTATGCGGCTGACGGCATTCCCGTCACGCAGTCTCAGGAAGATGCACTCACCCAGCGCTATCACGAGCTGGGCGATTGTTCGGCCTTCAGCCAGCTGTTTATGCCGCAAGGAAATATCCCGCGCGCGGGCAGCCGTTTCACGCAGTCGGATTTAGCCGATACCCTGACGACGCTAAGCCTTGAAGGGCTGGACAGTTTTTATCGCGGCTCCGTAGCCAATCAGCTGGCGGCACAGATGGCGCAGCTCGGTATGCCGCTAACGGCTGACGATCTGGCAAATTACCGCGCCAGGCGGACAACGCCGCTGGTGCTGAAGCACAGCAAAGGCGACATCTATAACCTCGCGCCGCCGACGCAGGGTCTGGTGTCGCTCGCGATTCTCGGCCTGACCGATCATTTAGACATGGAAGATCTGAGCGATAGCCAGACGATCCACCGCATTGTCGAATCGACCAAGCTGGCGTTTGGCCTGCGTGACCGCTTCATTACCGATCCCAAGTTGATGAAACAGGACGTTCAGGCGCTGCTGGAAAACGATGCACTCGGCGTGCTAGCTCGGCAGGTCGATACGCGCAAAGCCGCACCGTGGGGAGAAGGCAAAGGCCCCGGCGACACTGTCTGGATGGGGGTATGCGACAGCAGCGGCCTGTGCGTCTCTTTTATTCAAAGCATTTACCACGAGTTTGGCAGCGGCGTGGTTTTACCGGGAACTGGCGTGCTCTGGCAAAACCGCGGTGCCTCTTTCAGCCTCGATCCGGCACACCTGCTGGCGCTAGAGCCGGGTAAGCAGCCTTTTCATACCTTAAACCCTGCCGCCGCACGCCTGTCCGATGGTCGAACGATGGTCTACGGCTCGATGGGCGGCGACGGACAACCGCAGACGCAGGCGGCCATCTTTATCCGTCACGTTCAGCAAGGGCTGCCGCTGCAACAGGCGATTACCGCCCCACGCTGGCTGCTGGGCCGTACCTGGGGACAGGTCTCCGATACGCTGAAGATCGAAGATCGTTTTAAACCCGCCACTGTGGATGCCTTGCGTCAGCTCGGTCACGACGTCGAACTCTTGAGCAGCTTTAGTGAAACGGTCGGCCACGCAGGGGCCATCGTACGGCACACCAACGGCATGCTGGAAGGTGCCTTCGACCCACGCAGCAACGGCAGCGCGGCAGGTTTTTAATCATCACTCAACAGGGAGAACACTGCATGACGGCAACATCTATCGATAACGACACGCTAGCCGCTTATCTTCAGCACATGGAAACGCTGCTGGCGCTGCAACTCAGTCAGGAACGGCGTCAGGAGCTGTTAGTGCAGTTCAGCCGCATTCACGCCATGGCGCAGCCGCTGATGGATTTTCCTCTTGATGAGCATCAGGAAATTGCTGGGGTTTATACGCTATGAGTTTATACGCTAGGAGCTTATACGCTATGAGTTCATACGCCAGAAGTGCCCCCTCATCGTTATCCATCCGACAGATTCAGCAAGGCTTGCAAACCGGCACGTTCTCCGCCAGAGAGCTTGCACAGCAGGCGCTGGGCACCATTGAGCAGGCCAACCCCACGATTAATGCCTACACCCATGTCACCGGCGAACGCATGCTGGCAGAGGCAGAACGCATCGACGCCAGCCGTCAACGCGGGGAAACTTTGCCCGCGCTGGCCGGCGTGCCTTACGCCGTCAAAAACCTGTTTGATGTCAGTGGCGAAACCACGTTAGCGGGTGCCGAGCTTTTCAGCCAGCGACCGCCCGCTGCACAGGATGCTTTTGCCATCCGCCAGCTTGCCAGCCAGGGCGCGCTGCTGTCCGGCATGTTGAATATGGATGCCTATGCCTACGGCTTTACCACCGAAAACAGCCATTACGGCCCCACGCGTAACCCGCTTGATACACAGCGCATTGCGGGTGGATCGTCTGGCGGATCGGCCGCTGCCGTCGCAGCAGGCTTGGTTAACTTCACGCTGGGCAGCGACACCAATGGCTCGATCCGCGTGCCGTCGTCGCTCTGCGGCATTTTCGGGCTAAAGCCGACGTTTGGCCGGTTATCACGTCACGGCAGCCACCCGTTTGTCGCCAGCCTCGACCATATCGGCCCGCTGGCGCGTAGCGCAGACGATCTGGCATTAGTATTCGATGCCTTACAAGGTCGCGACGAACACGATCGTTTTCAGGCCAAGCGGGAAACGCAGCATACCGCCGCACGGTTGGAAGCGGGCAGTGACGGATTACGCTACGCGGTGCTCGACGGCTATTTCTCCACGTGGGCCAGCGAGGAGGCCAACGCCGCCGTTCGTCAGATCGCACAGGCGCTGGGCGCACAGGACAGCCTGACGCTAACCGATGCCGCACTGGCACGTAGCGCCGCCTTTATTCTGTCGGCCAGCGAAGGGGGTAACCAGTACCTGCCAGACTTACGCTCGCAGCCCGAGCGCTTCGAGCCCCTGTCACGTGAGCGGCTGCTGGCAGGCGCTATGATCCCCGCGGCCTGGTATGTGCAGGCTCAGCGCTTCCGTCATTATTTCCGTCAACAGACGCTGGCACTGTTTGAGCACACCGACCTGCTGATCGCCCCGGCGACGCCCTGTTCCGCCACGCTCATTGGGCAGGAAACCATGCGCATTAATGATACCGATCTACCCGTCCGCGCCAGCATGGGCATGCTGACACAGCCGATCTCTTTCGTCGGTCTGCCCGTCGTGACTGTGCCGGTAGCAACCGCCAGCGGCCTGCCGATAGGCGTGCAGATTATTGCCGCACCGTGGCGCGAGGATCTTTGTCTGCGGACGGCGTGGGCGCTTGAGCAGCAGGGCATAACCTATACCCGTCATACTTCAAGTTGCATGTGCGTTGGCTGCGCTCAGTCACCCGAATCACTTACCAGTGTAAGCTCATCGGGACTCCCTCCCTTGCCGCCTGCCTGAAACTCGAATTATTTAGGGTGTATACCTTATGAGGAAAGAAAATATGTTGCCTGAAGATATTAACCAGCCGGATGTGCTGGCCGACGTGACCGCCGCGTTTTATCGCTATGAGAAAGCCTTAACGGGTAATGACGTTGCGGTACTGGATGAACTGTTCTGGCACGATGACAAAACGGTGCGCTACGGTGCGGGAGAAAATCTGTACGGGATCGAGGAAATCCGCGCCTTTCGTCTCGCTCGCCCCTCTGCCGGTCTGGACAGAACCCTGCGTAATACGGTCATCACCACCTATGGTCATGATATGGCCGTCGCCAGCACGGAGTTTACCCGCGCAGGCAGTACGAAGATCGGTCGCCAAATGCAAACCTGGGTAAAAATGCCCGAAGGCTGGCGCGTTGTCGCTGCCCACGTCAGCCTGATGAGTTCGTAGCAATGAAAAAGAAAACAAGCGCAATCTCTATGCGCTTGTTTCAGTTCCCACTAATCTACTTATCCGCCAAATTAGGAGCATCTGAGGCTAGATAATATTTGCCATCAATAAGCACATATTCACCAGAAGCCAGCTTACGCTTTATCACATCACGCGCTGCCATTTGCAGCTTTTTCCCCAAGGCGAAAAATGCCTGTTCCTGAAGACTTAACGTCGTAATATCGTGTGAGGATGACATAGCTTCTCCTATCTGAACCAAGTCGATTAAATGACTGCATACCAGGGATACGAATGTTAAATCTGTTTTTCCCTGCTAACCCCAGTAAACCATCATATAAATCCGCGAGATCGATTTTCCTTTTCCCCGAAAGGTCGGGAGCTGCGCACCAATAGTAAGCACCAGATCGGGAAACATTGTAGTGGTCAAAAATCGCTCTGGCAACCGACGTAATCACCTTTAGAATTTGCCCAGAATTGAGCTCAACATGCTGATAAGCTTCCAAACGCTCTTGATTCTCAACTTTATCAAAAGCCACCGTCCAAAGACCCGACTGGGGCATTTGAAAACCAGGTATGTTATGTTTCTCATCAATCCCTTTATTAAGCAATTCGTCCGCTGACTGGAGTTTCTGGAAACCAATGGCATATACCATGCCACCAACGATAAACTGACGCATAAGCAACTCACCATTCCCTGTATAGTCTTCGAAATCATGGTATTCCCAAGTGACCACGTTTAGCTTTTCCTTAGCAGAAATCAGATGAGCAGATAACCAAAATACCTTTCTTGTGACAATGTCCTTATTTCTCTTTCTGGTTTTGCTTCGCAATTTTTAAAAACACGCAAAATCCCCACTTACCGCTGGTTGTTACTCCCTAAATATGACAGATATATTATTCAGAACACTCTCATTTATTGGTGAGAATTAACGCAATCATTTTACCCGCAATATCTTTGCTATACTGTATAAAATACCGACAGATATCATAAGTAAAAAATGTACCTACGTCGGTCTATTTGAGTGTCTACAACCCGAAAAATGTGATTTATTTATCATATTATTCGATTAGTGAAATTCACTATAAATCGCGGTTTATCCACCATCAGAAAAGGTTATATCCCCTGCGAATCCAACGCGTAAAAATCAACAGGTAACACACTGTTATAAAAAGAATTACCCTTCCAATGAAAAATCATAAAGATCACGTAAATCATGAAGATAAGGCAGTAATAATAGCGTTACTGTTATCGCGAATATTAACCTTCCGGGAAACGTCTCTGAGGCAATCAAGGGTTGTCTCAGAATCTGAGTATGGTAGGGTAGATTATGTTTAATCATTATCAGGGCTACGTTATAGAATTATAAACGACATAGGAAAACAATAATTTCATGGCAATTAAACTTGAAGTAAAGAATCTTTATAAGATATTTGGCGAGCATCCTGACAGAGCATTTAAACTGATTGATAAAGGCCTGAGCAAAGATCAGGTATTTGAAAAAACAGGGCTTACTGTCGGCGTGAAAGATGCCAGTCTGGCCATTGAAGAAGGCGAGATATTTGTCATCATGGGATTATCCGGTTCCGGCAAATCAACCATGGTACGCCTTCTCAATCGTCTGATCGAACCCACTCGGGGTCAGGTACTGATCGACGGTGAGGATATCTCCAGGATATCCGATACCGCGCTGCGTGACGTACGCCGCAAGAAGATCAGCATGGTGTTCCAATCCTTTGCGCTGATGCCGCATCTGAACATCCTCAACAATACCGCGTTTGGTATGGAACTGGCTGGCGTGCCGAAAGCGGAACGTGAGCAAAAAGCGCTGGATGCCTTGCAGCAGGTTGGTCTTGAAGCCTACGCCGCGTCTTACCCGGATGAGCTGTCCGGCGGGATGCGACAGCGTGTCGGTCTGGCACGTGCGTTAGCGAATGACCCCGATATCCTGCTGATGGATGAGGCGTTCTCCGCACTCGACCCGCTGATCCGTACTGAAATGCAGGATGAGTTAGTCAAACTCCAGTCTCGTCATAAACGCACTATCGTCTTTATCTCGCACGATCTGGATGAAGCGATGCGCATCGGCGACCGCATTGCCATTATGCACGGCGGTGAAGTCATTCAGGTCGGTACACCCGATGAAATCCTGAATAACCCAGCCAATGACTATGTGCGCACCTTTTTCCGCGGCGTCGATATCAGCCACGTGTTTAGCGCCAAAGATATCGCTCGCCGTCGCCCGGTCACCTTAATCCGTAAAACGCCCGGCGTGGGCCCACGTTCCGCGCTGAAAATCCTTCAGGACGAAGACCGTGATTACGGCTACGTGCTGGAAGGCGGAAAACGCTTCATTGGCGTCGTCTCGATTGATTCACTGAAGCTGGCGCTGAAAGAACAGCAGCCGCTGGAACATGCGTTACTGCCCGAACCTGCTCCCGTGCCCGCAGATATGTCACTCAACGAGCTGATTTCTCAGGTCGCACAGGCCCCCTGTGCCGTTCCTGTCGTCGGCGAAAACCATGAGTACATTGGCATCATTTCCAAAGGAATGTTGCTACAGGCACTGGATAAGGAAGGAGTGACCAATGAGTAAATCAACATCAAATCCGTGGGATAACACCACGGCACAACATCAGCCGACCGATCAAAACGCAGCCCCTGAACAGGCTAATGGCGCACAGCAAAACGATCCGTGGGCAGCCAGCACGCAGAGCGCACCAGCCGATGGCTCAACCCCCGCGCAGCATGGCACGACGCCTGACCACGCAGCGCAGGGCGATCCCTGGTCCACTGGCGCGCCTGCTCAGGATGCACCGGCTAACGGCAGCGATGCCTGGAGCACCGCACCGGCTCCCGATGGTTCCGCCGATGCCGCCCATCAGGCGGCGCAATCCGGCAGTGACTGGCTGAATAACGCCGCCCCTGCAACACCCGAGCATTTCAACCTGCTCGATCCGTTTAAGGACACGCTGATCCCACTGGACAGTTGGGTCACCCACGGGATCGATTGGGTTGTGCTGCACTTCAGACCGGTCTTTCAGGGCGTCCGTGTCCCAGTCGACTTTATTCTGAGTGGCTTCCAGCAGTTTCTGTTGGGTATGCCCGCGCCGCTTGCCATTCTGGTGTTCTCGCTGATTGCCTGGCAGATGTCCAGCTTCGGCATGGGTGTCGCCACCCTGCTGTCTCTGATCGCCATCGGTGCGATTGGTGCCTGGTCGCAGGCCATGATCACGCTCGCGCTGGTGCTGACCGCGCTGTTCTTCTGCGTGCTCATCGGGCTCCCCATGGGGATTTGGCTGGCGCGTAGCGAACGAGCCGCGAAGTTTATCCGCCCGCTATTGGATGCCATGCAGACGACGCCCGCGTTCGTCTATCTGGTGCCTATCGTCATGCTGTTCGGTATCGGTAACGTGCCGGGCGTCGTGGTGACGATAATCTTTGCCCTGCCGCCAATTATTCGCTTAACGATTCTGGGTATTCGTCAGGTGCCGGCCGATTTGATCGAAGCTGCCGAGTCATTCGGCGCGAGTCCACGCCAGATGCTGTTTAAGGTTCAGCTCCCGCTGGCTATGCCGACCATCATGGCGGGTGTTAACCAGACGCTGATGCTGGCGCTGTCGATGGTGGTTATCGCCTCGATGATCGCCGTAGGCGGTCTGGGCCAGATGGTACTGCGCGGTATCGGTCGTCTGGATATGGGTCTGGCTGCCGTCGGCGGCGTCGGGATCGTTATTCTGGCGATTATTCTTGACCGACTGACGCAGTCTCTGGGACGCGATCGCCGCAGCAAGGGCAACAAAAGCTGGTACACCAGCGGCCCGATTGGTCTGCTGACCCGTCCTTTCATCAAGCAATAACGCACGATAAAAACAGAGGGAATCATGATGCGTAACACCACACTTTGGGCCACCGCCCTGACTACCGCCCTGTTGAGTACGCAGGTTTACGCCGCAGACACCGCGCAACCTGGTAAAGGTATCACCGTTATTCCGGTGCAAAGCACCATCTCCGAAGAAACGTTCCAGACGCTGCTGGTCAGCCGCGCGTTGGAAAAGCTGGGCTATGACGTGCAGCCTCCGCGTGAAGTGGACTACAACGTGGCCTACACCTCAATTGCCTCCGGCGATGCGACATTTATCGCCGTGAACTGGGATCCGCTGCACGCCGATCAGTACAAAGCCGCTGGCGGGGACGCGAAATTCTACCGTCAGGGTGAATATGTCTCCGGTGCCGCCCAAGGTTATCTGATCGATAAGAAAACGGCTGAGAAATACAAAATTACCAATATTGCGCAGCTAAAAGATCCGAAAATCGCCAAGCTGTTCGATACCAACGGCGACGGCAAAGCCGATCTGACGGGCTGTACGCCGGGCTGGGGATGTGAAGCGGCGATTAATCATCACCTTCCTGCCTATGGCTTAACCAACACGGTAGAACATAATCAGGGTAACTATGCGGCAATGATTGCCGATACCATCACCCGTTATAAAGAAGGCAAGCCGATTCTGTACTACACGTGGACACCGTACTGGGTCAGTGATGTGCTGGTGCCGGGACGTGACGTAGTCTGGTTGCAGGTGCCTTTCTCTTCTCAACCGGGAGAAATGAAGGACGTCAGCACCAAACTGCCTAACGGAGCTGACTATGGTTTCCCTGTCAACACGATGAAGATTGCCGCGAATAAAGCGTGGGCCGAGAAAAATCCGGCTGCGGCGAAACTGTTCGCTATCATGAAGCTGCCGATTGCTGACGTAAATGCGCAGAACCTGCGTATGCACGAAGGTCAGGGTTCACAAAAAGATATCGAACGTCATGTTGATGGCTGGATCAAAGCCCACCAGCAGCTGTTTGACGGCTGGGTGAAAACCGCCGCTGACGCCGCGAAATAATCACCGGTAGACGAGCGCCCCTTTCGCGAAAAGGGGCGCTCGTTTTCTTCGTTCCCGCAACAACACGTCGCAACCCTGACGCCTCGCCAAACCTAATCAGAAAATCATTTTATATTGTCGTCCAGAAATGCGTGGATGACAGGGATGATGTCATTTGCATGCGTTTCTAAAGCAAAATGCCCGGTATCGTAGAAGCGGATATCGGCATGGGGAATATCCCGCTTCCACGCTTCCGCACCGGCTGGCAAAAAGTAAGGATCGTGGCGGCCCCAGACCGCAAGCAGCGGCGGTTGCTTCTCACGGAAGTAAGCCTGGAATTCAGGATAACGCTGAACATTGGAGGCGTAGTCCAGTAGCAGGTCTAGTTGAATATCAGCATTGCCTGGGCGAGACACGTGCAGCCCTTCAAGGGTGTATCCATCAGGGGAGACAAGGCTGGTATCACTGACGCCTTCTAAATATTGCCATTTCACGGAGGCGGCGGTCGGAAAATCATGAAGAGCAGCACGATTCTCTGCCGTTGGTGATTGCCAATATCGTCTGATCGCATCCCATCCTTGCGCCAAACCTTCTTCATAAGCATTACCGTTCTGCGAAATAATTGCCGTAATGCGATCGGGATGAGCCGTAGCGAGACGCCATCCAACCGGTGCGCCATAGTCATGAACCATGATCGCATAACGCGGGAGCTTCAACTGTTCCGTGAACCGATCGATCGTCTTCGCCAGATTATCAAACGTATAGTCATACTCATCACTTCCCGGCGATTCTGTGAAACCGAAGGACGGCAGATCGGGAGCAATCACGTGATAATTCTCAGCAAGTGCCGGAATCAGTTCTCGAAACATGTACGAGGATGCAGCGAATCCATGCAGTAGCAAAATGCTGGGTGATGATGGTTTTCCTGCTTCACGATAGAAAATGTTTACGTTACCCACCTGCTCATAACGGTAGTGGACTTGGGTCTCGGGTGTCGTTGCTATATGAGTATTCACAGTCTTTTTCCTTTGTAACCTTTAAAGTGACAACTTGAAGGTTACAGACATTTAGTGTAACCTGTCAATATCATTTTAAGGGTTACATCAATGCACACATCACCGATAATTCAGCCTCACTTTCTCGCGAACAACCTCGCTTTGGATCTCATCAACAGTGCATTTGGAACAGGAAGCGAATACCACGACTGTTTGACTGATGACGCAAGTGTCATCGCATGGCTTAAAGCGGCTAAGCAACTACCTGAAAATTTTACGGATGTGCCGACAGGCTTGATGAATGAAGCTCTGGCATTACGTCAGGCAATGGTTCGGACAATAGAGGCCGTCCGATCGGGTAAGGAATATAACCCTGAACAAATCAACCACATTCTTGATAGTGGGCGGCCAGTCAGAACGCTGGAATGGAATAGTCAGCAAGCTGGTTTTAACGTTGTGGAATGCAGGAGGGATAATAGCTGTGCCAGTTTACTCGAACCGGTAGCAATGGCGTTCGCTGCTCTGATTTCCGGGCCTGAGGTAAAATATATTCGCCAGTGTGAAGCGCACGACTGTACTCTGTTCTTTCTAGATACCACCAAATCACATCGTCGGAGATGGTGCAGCATGGCGCTTTGTGGCAACAGGATGAAAGTTGCGGCATTCCGCTCGCGTAAGCAGGAAACAGACTGATAACGGGAACAATGAACCTTTACACTGCCCATGAGCAACGTCAAAAGCACGCGTTATACATCCGGTAGAGGCATCTTCCTTTCTACGATGCCCCTTTCGTGGAAAGGGGCGTTTTTCATTGATGGGTAACAATTACGGCAGGTTAACGATTTCGACCCAGTTCGCGCCTTTTCCAGTCGGGTATTGCCCGACTCGCACTAAATCCCCGTTATCCTGATTGATGCGATACACCGACAGCGATGTCGATTTTTCGCCGCTGGCGATCAGGAATTTCCCGCTTGGATCGATCTGAATACCGCGCGGCTGCGTTTCCGTTGGGTAGCGCGTAATGTATTGCAGTTGTCCGGTTTTCGGTTCTACCCGCAGCAGCGCAATCGTGCTTTTGGTGCGTTCCGATACGTACAGGAATTTTCCATTTGGCGTCAGACGTAAATCGGCGCTCCATATCTGTGGACGGCTGTCAGTGCTATTTTTATCTGGCGTAACGGTTCCCGCTCGCATCCCCGCATCGGCCGGCACGGTGTCCGTGTAATCCAACAGCGTGAGCTGCCCTGTATTTTCATTCAACGCCAGACGCGCGACTTTGCCGGATAGTTCATTGCTCACGTAAAGCGTTTTATTATCTGGCGATAACACCAGATGGCGCGGTCCGTTTCCTTTAGGCAGCTTAATTTCTGCCGGTTCATTTGGCGTCAGCGTGCCGGTTTTCGTATCAAACCGGAACTGTACGATTTGGTCGCTGCCCAGATTGCTGGCAAAAACGAATTTATTTTTGCGATCGGCAATAATACTGTGTGCCTTCTCGCCTGTCGGCACCACCGTGACCGCACTTGCGTTCACCTTTCCATCTTTATCAATGCCATTAACTGCGACTTTATTACCGCCGTATGAGGCGCTGAACAGCCACTTTCCCGTGCGGTCCGTCGAGGTGTAGGCCATGCTGTCCGGCAGTTCCGCTTTGCCTAATGGGCTCAGCGCACCGCTTTTAGGGTCGATTTTATAGCTCACCGCCGAGTAAGGAATGCCGCGCGTCGCAGCATAGAGGAAGGATTTATCCGGGCTAACGGCCATCGGCATCACTTTCGCGCCTGCAGCGGCTTTGCCAATAGCAGTTAATTCACCGCTTTGCGTATTGAGTGTGTAGGCATCAATTACGCCGTCAGTGGCAGCAGAAACGTAAACGGCCGTTACCGCCTGGGCGCCCACCGACCACAGTGCAGCTGCGGGCAGAAGTGCACATCCCATTAACACTGCAACGCTTTTTTTCTTAAATACCTGATAATGCTTAAGCATAATGTCCCCTGTCGATGATGTTATGACGCTGGCGATAAGCTAAATCAATATCATTAAAAACAAAACAAACTTAAGAAGCGTAAAGATATTCTGGTATCTCATTAGGCTCTGCCGGATACTATACCCTCTGCTTTTAACATCATATTAACGTTCACACTATGTCTCTTCAGCAACAATCTGTATCACCCCAGCCGCAACCGGGGCTTAGCCTGTCTTTGACCCTGATTATGTCTGTCGCGACCGGTCTTGCCGTCGCCAGTAACTATTATGCCCAGCCGCTGCTGGAGACCATTGCCAGAGTCTTTGCGCTTTCCGTCAATCAGGCAGGGTTTATTGTCACCGCCGCACAGTTGGGTTATGCCGTCGGTTTGCTGTTTTTGGTGCCGCTAGGGGATATGTTTGAACGCCGGACGCTGATTGTCGGCATGACGTTACTCGCCGCAGGCGGGATGCTGATCACCGCCTCTGCACCCACGCTCTGGATAATGATTGCGGGTACAGCGTTAACTGGTCTGTTCTCCGTTGTCGCACAGCTCTTGGTGCCTCTCGCCGCCACGCTGGCGACGCCGGAAACGCGCGGTAAAGTCGTGGGCACGATTATGAGTGGCCTGCTGCTGGGGATTCTGCTGGCGCGTACCGTCGCGGGTGCACTGGCTTCACTCGGTGACTGGCGCACCGTGTACTGGGTTGCCAGCACGCTGATGGTCATCATGGCACTGATTTTGTGGCGGGCATTACCGCGAATTCCTCAGCAAAACACGCTGAACTACCCGCAGTTACTCGTCTCAATCTTCCGCCTGTTCTCCACCACCCCGCTGCTGCGCACGCGTGCCATCCTGGGCTGTCTGTCCTTTGCCAACTTCAGCATTCTATGGACGTCGATGGCCTTCCTGCTAGCCTCACCGCCATACGGTTATTCCGAAGGCGTTATCGGCCTGTTCGGTTTGGTTGGTGCGGCCGGAGCCTTAGCGGCATCACGCGCCGGACGTTTAGTCGATCAGGGCAAAGCCAAGCCGACCACCAGCGTAGGGATTATCCTGCTTTTGCTGTCGTGGGGCTTTATCGCGCTCGGTATTCATTCCGTGGCGGCACTGCTCATTGGCATCATCGTGCTGGATCTGGCGGTTCAGGGCGTACACGTCACCAACCAGAGCGTGATCTATCGTATGATGCCCGAAGCGCGTAATCGCCTGACATCAGGCTACATGACCAGCTATTTTATCGGCGGCGCACTGGGATCGCTCCTTTCCGCCTCGGCTTACCAGCAGTGGGGCTGGCTTGGGGTCTGTGCCGCGGGCGGCATCATCAGCCTGTTGAATCTGCTGGTGTGGTGGCGAAGCCATCATCACGAAACGCAGGAAGCGATGGCGGCACTATAAACCTTCATATTTGCAACACAGACCTTCGTATTTACAACACGCTCGCGTGAGACTGTCTTATTTGAGACAGTTTCTCGCGAGAAAATTACGCCCGATACCATTGCATCAAAAACCATCACGCCTGTTACGCAATAACGTGAAATTCCGGTGACGCTTTGCTAGTGTTATCGGTTAATTTCCTTTAAGAACAAAACATATCAAGCTAGTGAAGACATTAACCTCATCTGCACCGACAAAATCTGCGTCTTTTAGCGAAGGCGTCTTTGACAGCCTGCCGATTGTTATCGGCTACATGCCCGTAGCATTCGCGTTTGGCATGAATGCCGTCAAGCTAGGTTTTACCCCGCTGGAAGGCATTTTCCTTTCTTGCATCATTTACGCTGGAGCCAGCCAGTTCGTCATCACCGCCCTGCTCAGCGCAGGCATGTCCATCTGGGTGGCAGCATTGACCGTCATGGCGATGGATGTGCGCCATGTGTTGTATGGACCCGCGTTACGGCATCGTATTGCGCAGCGGCTGCCGACCCGAAAAACCGCGCTGTGGGCGTTCGGCCTGACGGACGAAGTCTTTGCCGCAGCCGCCACCCGACTCGCGAAAGATAACCGCCGCTGGTCAGAAGAGTGGATGATGGGTGTGTCACTGCTCGCCTGGCTCTCATGGGTGCTCGGCACGGTGATCGGAGCCGTGTTCGGTAACGGCCCGTTGAATGATTACCCTGCCGTTGAAGCGGCGTTGTCTTTCATGCTGCCCGCACTTTTCCTGAGCTTTTTACTCGCGTCCTTCAGGCGGAAACAGAGTCTGGTCGTCGCCTGCGCGCTCGGCGGCGCGCTGCTTGGTCTGCTGCTTTCCTCCATCCCAGCCGCAATACTGTTCGGCATTATCAGCGGCTGTCTGGCTTCGCTGGTGAATCCTGCCACGCCACAGGTGAACGTATGAGTACAGAAGTCATTCTTATCGGGCTGATTGTCGGGCTGGTGAACTACCTCTTCCGCTATCTGCCGCTACGGCTGAGCGCCTCACGCGCTTCCGGTTCGCTGCAACGCGGTAAAAAAGCGATGTTGCTTGATAGCATTGGCATTGCTTCCATTTGTGCGCTGCTGATTGTTTCCAGCGTGCCGGATATTCTCGCGCATCGTGAAAAGCTGCTGCCAACGCTGGTAGGATTCATTACGCTGACCGCCTGTTTTTATAAAACCCGTAGCATCGTCTTATCAACGTTACTGGGTGCGCTCTGCTACGGCATTGCCTTTAAACTGCTTTGAATCCGTCGGGCGGATTATCAACTAACATTTTGATTTAAATAAAGTAATCGGTGAATAATCTTCATCTTAAGCGATTCTCCGCTTACTTTCTGTCACAGAAATAAGCACAATTTCCCACCTTAATGCCGTTTACCCAGTTAGTAACATTAGTTACTATGCACTCCGTGATTAATGAGGTTTATATAAAAAATGGACAGTTCATTCACTCCTATAGAACAAATGCTCGACCTGCGTGCTTCGCGTAAGCCCGACTTCCCGCGTCAGGAAGTGCTATTGCTGCGTTTATTCATGCACGTTCAGGGCAAAATCCTGGAACACAGAAACCGAATTCTGAAAGAACAGGGCATCAATGAAACCCTCTTCATGGCATTGCTGACGCTGGAATCTCAAGAGTCTTATAGCATTCAGCCTTCTGAACTCAGTGCCGCACTGGGATCGTCACGCACTAACGCGACGCGCATTGCCGACGATCTGGAAAAAAGAGGCTGGATTGAACGGCGTGAAAGCAGTAGTGACAGACGCTGCCTGCATCTGCATCTGACAGAAGAAGGCAAAGCATTTCTTGGTCAACTGATTCCACCGCAGCACCATAGCCTCCATGTGCTTTGCTCCGTGCTTGAATCTGGTGAGCAAAAGCAGCTCGAAAGCCTGATGAGAAAGCTGCTGGTCCGGCTGGATGAGATGGACGAGTCAGTCAACGAATAACAGAAAAAACAACAACAAAAAACAATAGTCAGCACCTTTCCACCCGGAATGACCCGATGCTTATGTATCGGGCGGAGGCGTTTTGCTGCGAAAAATAGGCATGACCTCTCCGCAACCGCGACATGCGGCTTAGCAAAACGGCAATCTCACGCTCCGGGCGGGCGACCTTAAGCCCACCGGGCCGCACAGAAAAATGAATTCATTGCGACTATCGCCAGACTGCTCTGTCTGGTGCGATAGCCGATACAAAGAAAATAAAAAGAGAGAGAACAGCATGAGTGAAAGTGTGGAAAATCAGGTGCCGCAGACGCCACAGAAAAACAAAAAACAGCAACGCAAACGCGTGTTATCGCTGCTGACGTTTATTTTCGTCGTGCTGGGCTGTGCCTGGCTGGTTTACTGGTTCCTGGTGCTCAGACACCACGAAAACACCGACGACGCCTACGTCGCAGGCAATCAGATTCAGATCATGGCGCAGGTCAGCGGCAGCGTCACCCATGTTAACGTCGACAATACCGATTTTGTTAAGCAGGGACAGGTGCTGGTGGAGTTAGATCCGACCGATGCCCAGCAGGCGTTTGAACGCGCGAAAACCGGGCTGGCCAACAGCGTCCGCCAGACGCACCAGTTGATCATCAACAGTAAGCAGTATCAGGCCAATATTGAGCTGCGCCAAACTGAGCTGAACAAGGCACAAAGTGACTTGAGCCGCCGGGAAGCACTCGGCAGCGCCAATGCTATCGGGCGTGAAGAAGTGCAGCATGCTCGCGATGCCGTCGCAACCGCCAAAGCCGCACTGGAAGTCGCCAGACAGCAATATCAGGCGAATCAGGCAATGATTCTGGATACGCCGCTTGAGAAGCAACCCGCCATACAGCAAGCCTCCGTAGAAATGCGCGATGCCTGGCTGGCGCTACAACGTACCAAGATCGTCAGCCCGATTGACGGCTATGTCTCACGCCGCAGCGTGCAGATTGGGGCGCGTATCTCTTCGACATCAGCGCTGATGGCCGTCGTTCCTGCCAATCACCTGTGGGTCGATGCGAACTTCAAAGAGACACAGTTAGCCAATATGCGTATCGGCCAACCGGCTACCGTGATCGCGGATATCTACGGTGACGACGTCGTGTATCAGGGAAAAGTGGTCGGTCTCGATATGGGTACCGGTAGCGCGTTCTCTCTGCTGCCTGCGCAGAACGCGACGGGCAACTGGATCAAGGTCGTGCAGCGCCTGCCCGTGCGTATTGAGATCGATCCGAAGCAGGTCGCCGAACATCCGTTGCGTATCGGTCTGTCCGCGCTGGTTAATGTCGATACCGCCAATACCGAAGGCAGCGCGTTAGCAGAAACCTCACGCACCACGCCAGCCTACCAAAGTGATGCGCTGACGTTGGATCTCACGCCTGTTAATCAGGAAATCAGCGCCATTATTCAGGCGAATGCCGGTTAAGCGGACAGGAGAGAAACGTGCAGAGAGAACCGCTTAAAGGCGCGAGTCTGGCCTGGATGACCGTTGCTCTGTCGCTGGCAACGTTTATGCAGGTGCTGGACTCCACCATCGCCAACGTCGCTATTCCGACCATCGCCGGTAATCTGGGTGCGTCCAACTCACAGGGAACGTGGGTCATCACCTCGTTCGGCGTTGCCAACGCCATCTCTATTCCTATTACCGGCTGGCTGGCCAAACGGTTTGGGGAAGTCCGCCTCTTTCTGTGGTCAACGGCGCTCTTCGCCCTGACGTCCTGGCTGTGCGGAATATCCACCAGCCTGGAAATGCTGATTTTCTCCCGCGTGTTGCAGGGGATTGTCGCCGGGCCACTGATCCCGCTGTCACAGAGTCTGTTGCTCAGCAATTATCCCCCCGCCAAACGCAGCATCGCCTTGGCGCTGTGGTCCATGACCGTGGTCGTCGCACCGATCTGTGGCCCGATTCTGGGCGGCTGGATTAGCGACAACTATCACTGGGGCTGGATATTCTTCATCAACGTTCCGTTGGGCATCGCCGTAGTGTTCATTGCCATGCAAACGCTGCGCGGGCGAGAAACCAAAACCGAGATCAAGCCCATCGATACCATCGGGCTGGCGTTGCTGGTTGTCGGCATCGGCAGCCTCCAGATGATGCTCGACCGCGGAAAAGAGCTGGACTGGTTTAACTCGCCGGAAATCATCACCCTGACCGTGGTGGCGGTGATTGCAATCGCGTTCCTGATTGTCTGGGAACTGACGGACGACCACCCGGTAGTGGATTTGTCGCTGTTTAAATCGCGCAACTTCACCATTGGCTGTTTGTGTATCAGCCTCGCCTACATGTTTTACTTCGGAGCTATCGTGCTCTTGCCGCAGCTGTTGCAGGAGGTGTATGGCTATACCGCCACCTGGGCGGGGCTGGCGTCCGCCCCCGTTGGGCTGATGCCGGTGGTGCTATCGCCGATCATCGGCCGATTTGCTCCGCGTCTGGATATGCGCAAACTGGTGACGTTCAGCTTTATCATGTACGCCGTCTGTTTCTACTGGCGAGCGTACACGTTCGAGCCGGGCATGGATTTCGGCGCATCGGCCTGGCCGCAGTTCGTTCAGGGGTTTGCCGTCGCCTGCTTCTTCATGCCGCTGACGACCATCACGCTGTCAGGTCTTCCGCCGGAGCGTTTGGCAGCAGCATCAAGTTTGTCGAACTTTACCCGAACGCTGGCGGGATCGATCGGGACGTCGATTACCACCACACTATGGACACAGCGCGAATCGCTGCATCATGCACACCTGACGGAATCTATCACGCCGTATAATCCGATCGCGCAGGAAACGTACCAGCAGCTTCAGGCGATGGGGATGAGCCAAACGCAGGCCTCGGCCTACATCGCAGAGCAGATTACCGCACAGGGGCTGATTATTTCCGCCAACGAAATCTTCTGGGCGGCAGCAGCCGTATTTTTGGTTCTGCTGGTGCTGGTCTGGTTCGCTAAACCGCCCTTTACCACTGGCGGTGGAGGCGGTGGCGCGCACTAACTCGCCGTACGCTTTCTTTCCCCTTCTGCCAGCAACGGGCCGAAGGGGAATTCTCTTTTCCCCTTCCAATCGTCCCCTGATGACTCAAATACACTCCCCCTTCTTATAGCGCTGTAGCGAATAAGGATTTACAGATTCGGGATAAACATATTTTCACATTCCGATTACAATGCGCCTCTTTTATTCGGGGATTACGTGGTTCTTTTATGTCACAGATTTTACATTTCATTTTGGCAACAGCAGCCATTTTTTTGCTGGCCCTACTCGTCAGTCACGACAGAAAACGCATCCGCCTGCGCTTTATTGTGCAACTGTTGGTGATTGAAATTTTGCTAGCCTATTTCCTTTTGCATTCCAGCATCGGACTTAACGCGATTAGTTCCTTTGCCGGGTTGTTTGAAAAGCTATTATCTTTCGCCAATCAAGGAACCGATTTTGTGTTTGGTGGGATGAACGCACAAGGGCTTTCCTTTATCTTCCTCAACGTGCTCTGCCCTATCGTCTTTATTTCCGCATTGATCGGTATTTTGCAGCACTGGCGTATTTTGCCGCTGATTATCAAAGGCATCGGCACTTTACTGTCTAAGGTCAACGGGATGGGGAAACTGGAGTCGTTTAACGCCGTGAGTACGCTGATGCTCGGGCAGTCGGAGAACTTTATCGTCTATAAAGGCATCATCGCTGACATGTCGCCACGGCGGATGTACACGATGGCCGCGACGGCAATGTCGACCGTGTCCATGTCGATCATCAGCGCCTACATGACCATGCTGGACGCCAAATACGTCGTCGCCGCGCTGATTCTGAATATGTTCAGCACCTTTATCATTCTGTCGATCATCAACCCTTATCAGCCTGACGACGAACCAGAACTGAAGCTGGAAAAACTGCATGAAGACCAAAGCTTCTTTGAAATGCTGGGGGAATACATTCTTGCCGGTTTTAAAGTGGCGATGATTATCATGGCGATGCTGATCGGCTTCGTGGCCTTGATTGCCGCCGTGAATGCGCTGTTCAGCACCGTCTTCGGCATTAGCTTCCAGGCGATTATGGGCTATGTCTTTTCACCGTTAGCCTGGCTGATCGGCATTCCGTCTTCCGATATTCTGAACGCGGGCAGCATCATGGCGACCAAACTGGTGGCGAATGAATTCGTTGCCATGATCGAACTGAAGAAGATCGCGGCAGAGATGTCGCCACGCGGCTTGGGCATTTTGTCCGTATTCCTGATTTCCTTCGCTAACTTCGCGTCAATCGGCATTATCGCGGGCGCAATCAAAGGGCTGAATGAAGCACAGGGCAACGTGGTATCGCGCTTTGGCCTGAAGCTGGTTTATGGTTCTACGCTGGTGAGCTTACTGTCTGCGGCAGTGGCGGGACTGGTGCTGTAATAGTTATATATTGAAAAGAATCAGCCCCTGAAAAGGGGCTGATGAAAAAATCAGAAAGCGACGCAGACGGGAGCATCAATCCGCATGACGGATTCCTGCGCGAAACGTGATTTGTAGATGGTACGCAGCGCTTCAATATCACGCTCTTTATCAGCGCCGTGAATCAACATCAGCGCCTTGCTGTTCTCTCGGGCAACCACGCCATCGTTCCCCAGCCATTGCCCTTTGGCATCAAACACCGTCAGGCCTTCTTTAAAGCGTGGCGTAACGTCACCATCCAAAAACGCTTTCCACTCGGCCTCTGAAATCACCGGGCCAGCAGGACGATTCAAACCAAAATAAAGCGTGGTCTGCACCTGCTTATCGCCAATCTGACACGCATCAGCGGCTGGCGTAGCGGCAACGGACGAGTGTGGCAGCGAATGGCAACCGCTTACCAGCAATGTACCCAACAGCAACGATACCGCGATAACTTTCTGCTTCATCAATCGTCCTCTCATCCGTGGTTACACCGACTCAGGGAGCCAATTCTCCCTGTGCGCCGATGCGTGATATCAGGCCTGATTCTGTCGCCACCACTCGGACAGCAAAATGCCCGTTGCGACCGAAATATTCAGACTTTCAACTTTACCGGTGCCGCCGATAGAGACTTTTACATCACCCTGTTGCCAGGCGCTATCCGACAGGCCATCGCCCTCCTGGCCCAGCACGATCACAGTTTTCGCCGGAAGCGTCGCTTGTGACAATGCCGTGCCTTTATGGCTGGAGGTGGTCACGATGGTATAGCCTGCGTTACGGAACTCTGTCAGCACGGACAGGAAATCATCAGCGTTAATCGCTTTAACGTGTTCCGCACCACCTTCTGCCGTACGCACGGCCGCGCCGGATTCCAGCAGCGCCGCATCCTGCACCAGAATACCTTTCACGCCGAAATGCGCGCAGCTGCGCATAATGCCGCCGAGGTTGTGCGGGTTACCCACATCTTCCAGCGCCAGTACACAATCGTGCTCGCCAGCCGTTTTCAGGTACTCACGCACATCCAGTCCCTGACGCTTTTTAATCAGGAAGCAGACACCGCCGTGGTGCTCAGTGCCGGAAGCCTTAATCAGTTCGTCCTCTTCCACAACGTGGTAAGCCTTGCGGTTTGCCGCCATCCAGCGCAGTGCATCGCGGAAACGCGGCGTCACTTCTTGCAGGAACCAGGCACGAACGATCACCTCAGAGCGGTTTTTAAACAGCGCCTGGCAGGCATTTTCACCGTAGACACGTGTTTCTTCCTGACGCTGGCGACGCAGCTGCTCAGGATCGATATGGCTTTTGCCAGTGATCCCGCCATGGTCCGGCGTTTCGCTGTCGCTTGGCGCACGAGACACGGTTTTCCACGGGGATTCATACCCTCCCGTCTCTTCACCGCGTGGACGACGCGGACGATCGCCGCTACGTTCGTTACGATCTTTATTGCCCCACGGCGATTTCGCATTGCTATCGCCGTCGCGGGACGGATTTTCCCGGGCATAGCGCGGGTTAACGTCGCGCGGATGCTTCGGCTTTTCGCGTTGATCGCGAGAACCACCGCCATCACGCCGATCGCCACGGCGATCTTTGTCAGCTGGGCGCTTGTTTTTATTCTCTTTCTCGCCCTCATCATCACTACGGACGTACATCACACGGACTTTGCCGCTTTTACTATTGAATGAATCGCTCATTGTTTTCTCCACCTACGCGCTGGGCGCGAAGATTACCTTATGTACACCCGCTTAGCCACACGCTTGTGGTAAAAGAGCGCTAACAGTCAGAAGCTATTGTAGCTATTGGGCAAACCACGTTGTTGCCATAATGTCTCCCCACCATAATTTATTCACGCTTAAGCAACATGCCGTTGACTTTCCAATGCCGCATTGCGCGCATTTTATCAGCGACATCTTTATTTTAGCCCTTTTATCTGAGGCCCTGTTATGAATACGGTATGTGGATCTTGCCAAACAACCAATCGCCTGCCAGAAGAGCGTGTTGATGACCATGCAAAGTGTGGTCGTTGCGGAGAAACCTTATTCAGCGGTGACGTTACCAATGCCACAGAAGCGACGCTCGATAAGCTGTTACAGGACGATCTTCCCGTCGTGATCGATTTCTGGGCGCCCTGGTGTGGTCCCTGCATCAACTTTGCCCCGGTGTTTGAAAACGTCGCGCAGGAGCGTAGCGGGAAAGTCCGCTTTATTAAGGTCAATACCGAAGCTGAACCCGCACTCAGTACACGTTTCCGCATCCGCAGTATTCCAACCCTCATGATCTTTAAACAGGGCCAGATGGTCGACATTCTCAACGGCGCGCTGCCAAAAGCACAGTTCGAGAGCTGGCTGGACGAATCGCTGTAGAGAATTAGGGTAGGAGCGTAGGTATTATTGTCTCCTACCCTTTTGGTCAACCCGCCTGTCTATTAGAATGTCGCCTTTCTGAATCAGCTTCTCAACGATGAAAACGAAGCCGATTCGTTGCAGAATCTCATGGCGTCATCTATTTCATGCTCAACCATCCTTTAATGGTCAACCGTCCCCTCATGGACAATGCCGTACTCCGTCTGCGCCAGCAACGTCTTGAGCAGTCAACCAAACCGTTCCGCGCCCGTGGCTGCCGCGTAGTACGCTGTCAGCAGTGTTTATTACCCGCAACTAACTGCCTGTGCCACACCATTCAGGCACAGCAATCCCGCAGCCGATTCTGTCTGGTGATGTTTGACACCGAGCCGCTAAAGCCAAGCAATACCGGACGTCTTATCGCCGATATTCTCCCTGAGACACAGGCGTTTCGCTGGTCACGCACCGAGCCCGATCCCGAGTTGCTTGCTGCCCTGCAAAACCCGGACGTTCAGCCGTATCTGGTTTTCCTTGCCGATGCCGCGGAAGAAGGACGTCAGGTGTTTCACCAGCTTCCCGCAACGGAAAAGCCCGCGCTATTTGTCTTACTCGATGGTACGTGGCCGGAAGCGCGTAAAATGTTCCGCAAAAGTCCTTATCTGGACAACCTGCCGATCCTGTCGCTGAATGTAGAGGCACTTTCCCGCTATCAGCTGCGCGAAGCCAGTAGCGCAGGACAGCACTGCACCGCCGAGATTGCCATCGCCCTACTCGCACAGGCGGGGGATATCGTCGCGGCCGACGCGCTATCACAGCATTTTGACCGTTTCCGACGACACTATCTGGCAGGGAAATCACACCACAGCTTGCGGGAAAATTTACCCATCGTCACAGCACAAGCGGCAGAAAGCGTTTAGTATCAAAGGGGATTGTTCTAAAGGAGTGACGCATGAGCCAGCGCGGATTGGAAGCACTGTTACGCCCTAAGTCTATCGCCGTTCTCGGCGCGTCAGAAAAGCCGGGACGAGCCGGTTTTCTGATGATGAAAAATCTGCTGGACGGCCATTTCAGCGGCCCCGTGCTGCCTGTTACGCCGAAATATCGTGCCGTTTGCGGCGTGCTGGCCTATCCGACGGTCGCCAGCCTGCCGATGACGCCCGATCTTGCCGTGATTTGCACCAACGCCAGCCGTAATCTGACGCTGTTAGAAGAACTGGGACAGAAAGGCTGCAAAACCGTCATCATTCTCTCCGCGCCGCCGACCCAGTTCAGCGAATTAAAGGCCTGCGCCGTGCGCTATCACATGCGCCTGCTTGGCCCCAACAGCCTCGGGCTACTCGCGCCCTGGCAAGGCCTGAATGCCAGTTTCTCCCCAGTCCCGATTATGAAAGGCAAATTGGCATTCATTTCGCAGTCGGCTGCTGTGTCCAACACCATATTGGACTGGGCGCAGCAGCGCGGTATTGGCTTTTCCTATTTCATCGCTCTGGGCGACAGCCTGGATATCGATGTCGACGACCTGTTAGATTTTCTGGCACGCGATGGCAAAACTAGTGCGATTTTGCTGCATCTGGAACACATCAGCGATGCGCGCCGCTTTCTTTCTGCTTCTCGTAGCGCATCCCGAAATAAACCGATACTGGTGATAAAAAGCGGACGCAGCCAGCAGGCGCAGCAACTGTTGAATGACCAGCGCCACGGTCTGGATGCCGCCTATGACGCAGCAATTCAACGTGCAGGCTTACTGCGGGTACGGGATACGCATGAGCTTTTTTCCGCAGTGGAAACCTTAAGCCACCTGCGGCCGCTGCGCGGTGAACGCTTGATGCTGGTGAGCAATGGCGCGTCGCCCGCCGCACAGGCGCTGGATCAGCTCCTCAGCCGACAAGGCAAGCTGGCACAGCTCAGCGAGGCGACCCGACAAGCGCTACAGGAGGCGCTGCCGCCGACCGTCACTATCGGCAATCCGCTCGATCTGCGTGATGACGCGACCGCAGCCCGCTATCAGGCAGCGGTTTCGGTATTACTGGACAGCGATGAAGTCGATGCACTCTTAATCATTCACGCGCCCAGTGCCGCTGCCCCCAGCACAGATAGCGCTGCGCAATTGATTACGCTCTTCCAACAGCATCCGCGTGGGAAAAGAATTACGCTGCTGACCAACTGGTGTGGTGAATTCTCCTCGCAGGAAGCACGACGCTTGTTTAACGATGCAGGCATTCCGACCTATCGCACGCCGGAAGGCGCGGTTACGGCATTTATGCATATCGTCGAATATCGGCGTAATCAGAAACAGCTAAAGGAAACCCCGGCGCTGCCGCTGAATTTAGGCATCAACGCCAGTCAGGCACATGCGCTGATTCATCAGGCGCTGTCAGATGGCGTGACGCAGCTTGATACGCATGAAGTTCAACCCATCCTGCAAGCCTACGGTTTGGATACGCTACCCACCTGGATCGCGGGCGACAGCGCAGAAGCCGTCCATATCGCCGAACAAATTGGCTACCCGGTCGCGATTAAGCTGAGATCGCCCGATATTCCACATAAATCGGAAGTTCAGGGCGTCATGCTGTACCTGAGAACCGCCAGAGAAGTCCAGCAGGCGGCAGATGCTATTCTTGACCGAGTGAAACGCACCTACCCACAGGCACGCATTTACGGTCTGCTCGTGCAGAGCATGGCAAATCGTGCCGGTGCGCAGGAACTTAGGATTGCCGTCGAGCAGGATCCCGTTTTCGGTCCGCTGATTATGCTAGGAGAAGGCGGCGTTGAGTGGCGAGAAAAACAGGCTGCCGTCGCCCTGCCTCCGCTGAATATGACGCTGGCCCGCTATTTGGTGCTGCAAGCGGTGAAAGGCGGCAAGATTCGGGAATACAGCGCGCTGCGTCCGCTGGACATTCCCGCGCTCAGTCGCTTGCTGGTTCAGGTATCCAACCTGATTCTCGACTGCCCTGAAATTTCCCGGCTAGATATTCATCCTCTGCTGGCATCCGGGGACACCTTTACGCTGCTGGATGTCACGCTACATCTGACGCCGTTCAGTGGCGATCCGCAGTCAAGGCTGGCAATCCGCCCTTATCCACACGAGCTGGAAGAAACGGTTACCCTCAAAAATGGTGATAGCTGTCTGTTCCGGCCAATTTTGCCGGAAGATGAACCGCTGCTCAGTTCGTTCATTGCAAGAGTGACGAAAGAAGACCTGTATTACCGTTATTTCAGCGAAATTAATGAATTTACTCACGAAGACTTAGCCAATATGACACAAATTGACTACGATCGTGAGATGGCATTCGTTGCCGTACGCCAGCTCGGTGAGGAGACTGAGATTATTGGCGTGACGCGTGCGATTTCGGATCCGGATAATACGGATGCGGAATTTGCCGTGCTGGTGCGATCCGATCTAAAAGGGCTGGGCCTTGGCAGACGCCTGTTGGAAAAGCTGATTGATTACGCCAAAGCGCATGGTCTCTCCCGCTTGACCGGCATCACCATGCCGCATAATCAAGGCATGATCCAGCTGTCCAAAAAGCTCGGTTTTCACATCGACGTACAATTAGAAGAGGGAATTGTGACGCTGGAATTGCCGCTGAAGAATTGATAGCAAGACGTGACATGGCTCTTGCAACGGGAATTGTGATACCGATTCAATGGCAAAACAGACTCACAACAGCCGGAAAGTAATGGTATTATCGCCCATTCGGCTACTCCTTAACTTTTGATAATGACCAGAAGGTCATATACCCTAATGCAGCTCGACGTATGGTGGGTATAAACTGATGAGAGAAGAAACGCACTGTGATGCTGTCAAATTTTAAACGCAATAAATACCAACAGCACCTTGCACAACTGCCCAGAATTCCCCAGAACGCAGATGATGTTCAGACGTTACATTCGCCTGAGCTTTTCCGCACGACGCTGATTAACGCCATTTTGAGTGCTAAAAAACGCATCTATATCGTAGCGTTATATCTTGAGCGCGATGATGGCGGCATGGGAGTTCTATCCGCAATTTATGAAGCCAAACGGCAGTGCCCAGAGCTGGATGTCCGCATTCTGGTAGACTGGCATCGTGCTCAGCGCGGCAGGATCGGCGCAGCGGCAGAAAATACCAATGCCGACTGGTATTGCGATATGGCGAAAAAACATCCAGACACGCATTTCCCTATCTATGGTATTCCTGTCAACACACGCGAAGCATTGGGCGTGCTGCACCTGAAAGGATTCATTGTCGATGACACGGTCATCTACAGCGGGGCCAGCCTGAATGATGTTTATCTGCACCAACATCAGAAATACCGTTATGACCGCTATCAGCTGATTCATAATCCGGTATTGGCCGATACGATGGTGAAATATATCCAGACCATGCTGACGGCTCCGGCAGTACAGCGATTGGATCATACCGATCGCCCGAAAAGTCTGGAAATAAAAAATGATATCAAGCAGTTCCGACAAACGTTACGTACTGCCAATTATCAGGCTCCAGAACACAGCACGGACGCGAACGAATTAACCGTCACGCCGCTAGTCGGGTTAGGAAAACAAAGTCCGCTGAATAAGACCATCCATCACCTGATGTATTGCGCTGATGAGCATGTGGTTATCTGCACCCCGTATTTCAACCTGCCAGCGCTGCTGGTGAGAAATATCATCCGGCTATTACGAGACGGTAAAAAAGTAGAAATTATTATCGGTGATAAGACCGCTAACGATTTCTATATTCCAGAAGATCAGCCTTTCAAAATCATCGGCGCGTTACCGTATCTCTATGAGATCAACCTACGCCGTTTCCTGAGTCGTCTGGAGCGCTACATTGAGAATCAGCAGCTTGTTGTGCGGCTATGGAAAGATGGTGATAACAGCTTCCATCTGAAAGGCATGTGGGTAGATGACAAGTGGCAACTGTTGACGGGAAATAACCTTAACCCACGCGCATGGCGTCTGGATCTGGAAAATGCCATCCTGATTCACGATCCTCAGAAGGTTCTATTGCAGCAACGTCTGGACGAGCTGGACACGATCAGGACGCATACTCACATCGTACAAAGCTATACGGAACTGGAGAGCATCGCGCAATATCCCGTGAAAGTCCGCAAACTGATACGACGTCTGCGCCGTATCCGTATCGATCGACTCATCAGTCGTATTCTCTAAGACCCGTAATCTGCTTTTAAAAAAACCTCGGAAGCCGAGGTTTTTTATTGTCATTTGGGAGCCTGGCCGGTGCAACTACCGACCAGGCGTTATGGCAACTAAAGCTTCATTCCTTTGCCTCTGCGATGCAGCGTCAATGACACAATAAACGCAACCGCCCCCATCACTGATACATACCAGAAGAAAGCCGTTTCCATACCAAACGATTTAAGCGAAAGTGCAACATACTCAGCCGAACCACCAAACAGCGCATTAGCAACCGCATAAGATAAGCCGACGCCCAACGCCCGGACTTCAGGCGGGAACATTTCTGCTTTTAAAATGCCGCTGATGGACGTGTAGAAACTGACAATAATCAGTGAAAGCATCACCAACGAGAAGGCAATGACAGGGCTAGTCACACTCTGCAGTACCGTCAGAATGGGAACCGTCAGCAATGCCGCAAGCCCGCCGAAACAGAGCATGGAGCTGCGACGGCCGATCTTATCCGACAGCGCACCAAAGAACGGCTGTAGCAGCATAAAAATAAACAGTGCGAGGGTCATTAACCCGCTAGCCGTTTTCGCATCCATCCCTGCTGTATTCACCAGATACTTTTGCATGTAAGTGGTAAACGTATAAAAAGCTAAAGAACCACCGGCCGTAAAACCCAGTACGGTAATAAAGGCGCGGCGATGTTTCCACAAACCCGCAAGTGAGCCAGCATCTTTATGTCCGCGAGTCGTTTTATCAGACGTTTCATTCAAAGAGCGACGTAAATAAAGCGCGACAATCGCTAAAATAGCGCCGAGAGCGAAAGGAATACGCCATCCCCACGCCCGCAAATCTTCATCACTCAGTATCTGTTGTAATATCACAACGACTAACAGCGCCAGTAGTTGGCCGCCAATCAGCGTGACATACTGGAAAGAAGCATAGAATCCCTTCCGTCCCTCAACGGCAACTTCACTCATATACGTTGCGCTAGTGCCGTATTCTCCACCGACAGAAAGCCCCTGAAATAAACGGGCTAATAACAGTAAAAAGGGAGCCCAGGTGCCAATGGTTTCATATCCCGGTAAACATGCAATAACCAGAGATCCAAAACACATCATGCAGACTGAAATTAGCATTGAATTTTTACGACCATGCTTGTCTGCAATGTAACCGAAAAGCCAACCGCCTATCGGTCTCATTAAAAAGCCTGCTGCAAAAACCCCTGCGGTTTGTAGTAATTGAGTGGTGGTATTTCCCGAAGGGAAAAAGATATGGGCAAAATAGATTGAGCAAAAGGAATAAACATAAAAATCAAACCACTCAACCAAGTTACCCGATGAAGCGCCAACTATAGCTCGGATACGTTGACGCGTATCTTTCGCATTTTCCGTTAGATCAGTCATCTTATTTTATTCTCCTGTTTTTCCGGGCATAAAACGATGCCCGCTATAGTAAAGCGGCACTTAACCCCTGAGGCAACAAGTTCCTGATTGTAATAATTTATTAATGTAACAACGCAAATAGTGCTTTTATTACCCTTAACTGAAACACGGATAAATAAAACAGCACAAACAGGACGTTATTATGAGGTGGGTTAGTAAGAAGATAAGCGGGTCTATTCAGGTAAAAGGAAGAGTTTACGATCCTGAAATAGAAATAAATAAAAGGCCATCCTATTAAGGATGGCCTTTTATCTTAATTAAAACCTGGCAGTTCCCTACTCTCACATGGGGAAGCCCCACACTACCATCGGCGCTACGGCGTTTCACTTCTGAGTTCGGCATGGGGTCAGGTGGGACCACCGCGCTATCGCCGCCAGGTAAATTCTTTTTTAAGCCGAACATTAACCCAAATAACTGGTGCTGATACCCAGAGTCGAACTGGGGACCTCACCCTTACCAAGGGTGCGCTCTACCAACTGAGCCATATCAGCGCACCTGTATAATTTGATGCCTGGCAGTTCCCTACTCTCACATGGGGAAGCCCCACACTACCATCGGCGCTACGGCGTTTCACTTCTGAGTTCGGCATGGGGTCAGGTGGGACCACCGCGCTATCGCCGCCAGGCAAATTCTGTTTCATTCCAGCCGTTACTATGGTGACTTTATCTTTCTCGTCATCACGCAACCACCAGAACCAATCTCTGAACAAGCTGAATATCGTTCTCTATGAGTCATCTCACAAAACACCTTCGGTGTTGTAAGGTTAAGCCTCTCGGGTCATTAGTACTGGTTAGCTCAACGTATCGCTACGCTTACACACCCAGCCTATCTACGTCGTCGTCTTCAACGGCCCTTCAGGGGTATCAAGTACCCAGGGAAGACTCATCTCGAGGCAAGTTTCCCGCTTAGATGCTTTCAGCGGTTATCTCTTCCGCACTTAGCTACCGGGCAATGCAATTGGCATCACAACCCGTACACCAGTGGTGCGTTCACT
>NZ_JAUMIO010000022.1:0-80052 GCF_032905925.1 Pectobacterium sp. HCp5_1 | reverse complement strand
CGACTGAATCGTAAAACTATCGGGTACTCAAAATCAGTGGAAATGCATGACAAGATAATCGGCACATTCATCGAACGTGAACATTATCTGCAATGACCTGATCTACATATTGAATACGTGACCGAGATTCCGAATGAAATTGGAGAACAATGCGTAATCTCTGGTTTGGTTCGATATTGATTAAGCGACAAGCACGATCGTTAAACGTCATCCAGGATAAAGGCTAACGATGACTTAAACCCTATAATTCACTTCATTTCCCATTAGAAAAACCTAACCGTTATGCCTCACTCACATCCTTATTCACATAAACTGTGAAGCCGTCTGGTTTTAAATCGGGATGATCAATCGAAATATCATTTATCACTTTACCGGTTAAGGTATAAATTAAGTGCCCGGCAACATGCAGGCACTTTTCATACTCTTCCTGAGGTAATTCAGTTTTCAGCACCGCTAATTCTGCTTTGATTTGTTCGATAAGAATGATTGATTTATCAATTAAACTTGCTGCGATTCTTTTATCTGAAATGAACATATTACGATCCTGGTGATGTGTTTGAAAATGGCTTCCCTGTATTCCAATCACGCTACCTCTCACATATTTAACAGTCAAGAAAAACCAATCTTGTCAACAAAAAATATGTGGCGAAAATATTTATGCAGAGAAACGATTGCAATACATGGCCAGCCTCCCTCTTTTTAGTTGTTTTTAGCGCTCCACAACAGTGAGCGGCAATCTTCAACGACACAACGCCTCTGCAAACAGATGAAAATCGGGGCTATGTGTTTACACGATGTCAGAACATAAAGTTAGCACGATAATAATTATATAGATCATAAATCATTTATTTCCGTAACAACCATCTTTATTAATAGGCCTTATTTATTAAATTCATTACAGTAAACGATTACCATGAAATCATTTTTAACAAAAAAAACAATAACCACAAAAACCCATGAATTAATTAATTTTTTGAAAAAGGAAGGGGGGGTCAGGTAAAAAAACCTTCCCATTGATATTTATTTTTAATTTTTGATGACGATCACAATTGCTAAGAAAGCGAATAAACCACGCATATTAGATGGATAAAAAATAAAGAATCCAGATTGAAAAAAAACATATTAAAAAACATAACTCAATGAATTTAAATGATTTAAATGGAAATTAGTTTCTATTTAAAAGTAATAAACACAAATCCTCTCAACTGTCCTCTGTTATTTAATTAATATATTTAACGCCCCATCTTGTATTGTTTATTTTTTCTGTTAACACTTAGCTCGGCTTTATAGACAAACCTTAGTTTCATTTTTGTTGAAACAGCCTTTTTTATTACACAGGGTGTGTAGTGATAAATACCCAAAAAAATTCTATGTCAAGGAGAGTACATAATGAAATACCTACTGCCTTCTGCAGCCGCTGGGCTGTTGCTGATCGCTGCCCAACCGACAATGGCGGCAAATACGGGAGGTTATGCCACCACTGACGGCGGCGACGTTTCCGGTGCTGTGAAAAAAACCGCACGCTCTCTGCAAGAGATCGTCGATATCATTGAGGCCGCGAAAAAGGACTCAAGCGGTAAAGCAGTCAAAGGTGGCGCCTACCCACTCGTCATTACCTATAACGGTAATGAAGATGCGCTAATCAAAGCTGCTGAAGCTAACATCTGCGGCCAATGGAGCAAAGATCCGCGCGGTGTAGAAATCAAAGAGTTCACCAAAGGGATCACCATCCTCGGTACCAACGGATCTTCCGCTAACTTCGGTATCTGGATGGTTAACTCTTCCAACGTTGTCGTGCGTAACATGCGCTTCGGCTATATGCCGGGCGGGGCAAAAGATGGCGATGCTATCCGCATTGATAACACGCCGAACGTTTGGATCGACCACAACGAGATCTTCGCCAAGAACTTCGAATGTGCTGGTACGCCAGACAACGACACCACCTTTGAATCAGCGGTTGATATCAAGAAAGCCTCAACCAACGTCACCGTGTCGTACAACTATATTCATGGCGTGAAAAAGGTCGGGTTGAGCGGCTCAAGCAACACGGATACGGGTCGTAACCTGACTTACCATCACAATATTTACAGCGATGTTAACTCACGTCTGCCGCTGCAACGTGGTGGTCAAGTGCATGCTTATAACAACCTGTATGACGGTATCAAAAGTTCAGGCTTTAACGTCCGTCAGAAAGGGATCGCGCTGATCGAAAGTAACTGGTTCGAAAATGCACTCAACCCAGTGACGGCACGTAACGACGATTCCAACTTCGGTACCTGGGAACTCCGTAACAACAACATTACCAGCCCATCTGATTTTGCTAAATACAAGATCACCTGGGGTAAACCGTCTACCCCGCACATCAATGCGGATGACTGGAAGAGCACCGGTAAATTCCCAGCCGTTCCGTATAGCTACTCACCAGTTTCCGCACAGTGCGTGAAGGATAAACTGGCAAACTATGCTGGCGTAGGTAAAAACCAGGCAGTCCTGACAGCAGCTAACTGTAAATAAACGCGTTAAGCCCGACGCATTCATTCTGCGTCGGGTTCTTCCTGAGCGAGTGCTTCGGCCTCGCTCATTTTTAAGGGACCTGCGCAAGATTGTCAGCGTGACCTTCATGAAAATAGACGTCATGCCAATGATAATTTAGCCAATAAATCGCGATGAATAATGGGGTCTATTTTTGGCTTATCACCTAAAGAAACGCCATATAGCGACTAATAATAATTATTTTTTAGCAAACTAAAATTCACGATAAAATTGACGCATCACGTAAACAATATTGAATATGCCTGTGATAGTATATTTTGACTTAAGATGATTTCCTTACGCTAGCGGCAGTCATTGCCACAACCAAAATAATCATTTGAAACCTGACCAATAAAGAAACCCGAGTACATTTATTTCCTGCCAAAAAAATAACTTTATGATTTTCGGTTACTTTAAAAGAAAATCGTTTCTTATAAAATCCAAATTATCCAATCATCAGTATTACAAAATGTTTCAACCGTAATACATTTAACATTTCACCCTTGAACTGATCTTATTTTTTGACCACACTCCCCTTGGTTTTTCACCAAAACTGAGTTTCATTTTTGTTGAAAAATTTGTACCTGTTACATCGGGCATAGGGATCGATAAATGCCCATGAAAATTCTATTCCAAGGAGACAATCATGATGAAATACCTATTGCCTACGGCAGCCGCGGGATTGTTATTACTCGCAGCTCAACCCGCGATGGCCGCAAATACGGGCGGCTATGCCACTACGGATGGTGGAGACGTATCCGGTGCCGTGAAAAAAACGGCACGTTCTATGAAAGAAATTGTGGATATTATTGAAGCCGCGCAAGTGGATTCAAAAGGCAAGAAAGTCAAAGGCGGTGCTTACCCGCTCTTCATCACCTATAACGGCAATGAAGATTCATTAATCAAAGCGGCTGAAAAGAATATCTGCGGCCAGTGGAGTAAGGACGCCCGCGGCGTACAAATCAAAGAGTTCACCAAAGGCATTACTATCCAGGGCACCAATGGCTCATCCGCCAACTTCGGTGTTTGGATCGTGAATTCTTCTAACGTCGTGGTACGTAACATGCGCTTTGGCTATATGCCGGGCGGCGCGCAAGACGGCGATGCCATTCGTATCGATAACTCACCGAACGTCTGGATCGACCACAACGAGATCTTCGCCAAGAACTTCGAATGCGCCGGTACGCCAGACAATGACACCACCTTTGAATCAGCGGTTGATATCAAGAAAGGGTCAACGAACGTCACGGTCTCCTACAACTACATCCACGGCATCAAGAAAGTCGGCCTGAGCGGTTCAAGTAGTTCGGATACGACGGCTCGTAACCTGACTTACCATCACAATATCTACCGCGATGTTAACTCACGCCTGCCGCTGCAACGTGGTGGTCTGGTTCACGCGTACAACAACCTGTATGACGGCATCACTGGTTCAGGCTTTAACGTCCGTCAGAAAGGGAAAGCCCTCATCGAAAGCAACTGGTTCGAAAATGCGCTGAACCCAGTGACGGCACGTAACGACAGCTCCAACTTCGGTACCTGGGAGTTGCGTAATAACAACGTCATGAGCCCAGCCGACTTCGCGAAATACAAAATTACCTGGGGCAAACCATCCTCCCCTCACATCAATGCGGATGACTGGAAGACCACAGGAAAATTCCCTACCGTCTCCTATAAGTACACTCCAGTTTCTGCGCAGTGTGTGAAGGATAAACTGGCAAACTATGCTGGCGTAGGTAAAAACCTGGCAGTGCTGACAGCAGCTAACTGCAAATAAACGCGGTCAGGCTTTCTCTGTCGAATCAAGACAGGAAGCAATAAGCCTGAAGGTTCCGCGCCATGACTCTTCACGCTTAAGACATGGTTCTATCCGAGCGAGCTCTAAGAGCTCGCTCGTTTTTTATGGAACCTACGCATGGGACTGGGTAGCCATTCCTAAAAAGTACGCACAAATTAAATACCGCGCTAATTATTTATATATTAAATTAATAGCTTAATTTATTAATGAAGAAACCATTCTTTAATTAAGGATTAATCGATAAAAATAACAGCCTTCAATCAACACGTGATTAATTAATAATTTGATCGGCATCAAATATTTCTTACGCCATCATCTCAATGAGAAAATTTTACTTATTTATTGATGTCGCTCACATTTATCACTTCTATCAAATCGCACCCAGCAACGAGTAATAAAACGAAATATAATTTTATTTTTCATAAAAATTCACATCGGATTGATTTTAGAAAAAATGAAAAAAAATATTACCTTTTAAAATAGTCACTTATTATCCATGCGTATTTACATCGTTATTCATCCTATATATTTAATATCGAAATATTGAATTCTTTTACTTTTATGGTAAGACTTAATTGGGATTTCAATAAACCTTGATTTCATTTTTATTGAAACGCCCGAATAATATAATCTGGGCTATGTGGATCATAAATGCCCAAACAAAAATTCAATTCCAAGGAGAGTACCTTAATGAAATACCTACTGCCTTCTGCAGCCGCTGGGCTGTTATTGCTTGCGGCCCAACCGACGATGGCGGCAAATACGGGGGGTTATGCTACCACCGATGGTGGTAACGTTGCTGGTGCAGTGAACAAAACTGCACGCTCCATGCAAGATATTATTGATATCATCGAAGCCGCGAAGCTGGATTCCAATGGTAAGAAAGTTAAAGGTGGTGCTTACCCGCTCGTCATCACCTATAACGGTAATGAAGATGCGCTGATCAAAGCCGCAGAGAACGATATCTGCGGTCAGTGGAAGAAAGACGCCCGTGGTGTGGAAATCAAAGAGTTCACCAAAGGCATTACCATCATCGGAACCAATGGATCGTCCGCCAACTTCGGGATCTGGCTGACAAAATCGTCCGATATCGTCATCCGTAACATGCGTTTTGGTTACATGCCGGGCGGCGCACAGGATGGTGATGCCATTCGTATCGATAACACGCCGAACGTCTGGATTGACCACAATGAGATCTTCGCGAAAAACTTTGAATGCGCAGGCACAAAAGACGGTGACACCACATTCGAATCCGCGATTGATATCAAAAAAGCCTCAACCAACGTGACGGTGTCGTACAACTACATTCATGGCATCAAAAAAGTGGGTCTGAGCGGCTTCAGCAGCAGCGATACAGGCCGTGATCTGACTTACCATCACAATATTTACGACGACGTTAACGCTCGCCTCCCACTACAACGTGGCGGTAAAGTTCACGCCTACAACAACCTGTATACCGGTATCACCAGTTCTGGCCTGAACGTGCGCCAGAATGGGATTGCGCTGATCGAACGTAACTGGTTCGAGAATGCGAAAAACCCAGTGACTTCGCGTTACGACGGTTCCAACTTCGGTACCTGGGATCTGCGTAATAACAACGTGATGAGTCCGGCTGACTTCGCGAAATACAACATCACCTGGGATAAAGATACCAAACCCTACGTGAATGCCGAGGACTGGAAAAGCACAGGCACGTTCCCTTCTCTTCCTTACAGCTACTCTCCGGTTTCGGCACAGTGCGTGAAGGACAAACTGGCGAACTATGCTGGCGTGAACAAAAACCTTGCTGTGCTGACAGCAGCAAATTGCAACTAATTACGATGTGTAATGCGTGAAGGGTCAATAAGCACACTGCAGGCTCCGCCCCTCATTGCCCTGTGCTAACCGGAGCCTGCAAACGCGCTTAACGCCCGTCGGTTTATCGTTCGAACCGCACTTGAGCGAGTCCCAAGGGCTCGCTCATTTTTATCGTTAATATTCAAGGAAATGAAATGAAACGTTCTCTTCTGTTCGCCGCACTGTTCAGCACTGGCTTAGTATTCAGTATCGGCATACCGATGGCGAGCGCCGCCACACCGGCAGCACCAGAGTTGAAAGGATTCGGAACGGATACGGTTGCAGGCAGCGGTGGACGCATTATTCGCGTCACAACGCTGGCCTCTTCCGGGGCAGGTTCACTCAGGGAAGCGCTGGCCGCCAAAGGGCCACGCATTATCGTTTTTGAGGTTGGCGGCATTATCGACCTGAATAAAAGTGACCTCCGCTTAACCGAGCCGTTTGTCACCATTGCCGGCCAGACCGCCCCTTCCCCCGGTATCACCATCATTCGCGGCGGAATGGGGATCAGCACCCATGATGTGCTCATGCAGCATATTCGTTTTCGCATCGGCGATGCTGGTATGGGTAAAAAAAGCGGTTTTGAACGCGATGTTTCCATCAACGGCAAAGATGCCTACAACG
Organism: Pectobacterium sp. HCp5_1; assembly: GCF_032905925.1. NCBI lineage: Bacteria > Pseudomonadati > Pseudomonadota > Gammaproteobacteria > Enterobacterales > Pectobacteriaceae > Pectobacterium > Pectobacterium sp. HCp5_1. Next base: position 73,262 of record NZ_JAUMIO010000022.1, on the reverse strand, counting down.
TCGTGATCGACCATTCTAGTTTCGCCTGGGGTACGGACGAAAACCTGTCTATTTCCGGACCACGCTATGACGGGCCGCAGGGTACGGCGCACCGCATCACACTCTCGAATAATATCGTTGCTGAAGGCCTATACGATTCAGCTCACACCAAAGGTATTCACTCGATGGGGACGCTGGTTCACGATAACGTGACTGACGTATCGATTGTGGGCAGCCTCTATGCGCACAACAACGAGCGCAATGCCTGGTTCAAGGCTGGCTCTACGGGCGTTATGGTCAATAACCTGATCTACAACCCCGGTATTTGGGGTGTTCGCGTCGGTGGAGTCAAAGGCGAGTGGGAAGGGAAAACCATGCCTGCCAGCCCGCGCGTCTCCGTGGCGGGTAACGTAATGCACTACGGCGCTAATACCAAAGCAGGTTTAGGATTGGTAGGAAGCAACAGCTCCGGCGATGTCTGGATGTCAGATAACCTCGCATACGATGCCAATGGTAAAGCCGCACCGCAAACATCAGGCAGCGGGATTAATTTACTCAAAGTGTCCCCTATCTGGCCTGCGGGCTTAACGGCATCACCGGCCAGCGCCGTCACCAATCAGGTACTGCAAAGCGCAGGCGCACGCCCTAAAGATCGTGATGCCGTTGATAAACGTATCGTGGAGAATTTCAAACAGCGGAAAGGTGGCTTCGTGAATAGTCAGGAAGACGTCGGCGGCTATCCTGTTGCCACCGCGACCTACCGTCAGTTGAACGTGCCGAGCACTGGCGTGGATGCCTGGCTACAGCAGATGGCAAAAGCACTGGAATAACGCGGTAGTCGAGACGTTAAGATCGCAAAAGGCCGCATCAGTGGCCTTTTTCGTATTCTCGGTTCTTTGCTTATCTATCGTGCCAATCAGGGCAGCACTTTCGCAGACTGAATCACCACTGGCGTAGTCGGTACGTTCTGATAAGGCCCGACGTTTTTCGTTGGCACCTGAGAGATCTTATCCACGACGTCCATGCCCTTCACGACTTTACCGAACACGGCGTAGCCAAAATCACGCTGGCCGTGATCGAGAAACGCATTGTCCGCGACGTTGATAAAGAACTGACTGGTTGCACTGTCTTTATCAGACGTGCGTGCCATCGCGATCGTGCCACGCTGGTTACGTAAACCGTTATCAGCTTCATTCTTGATCGGCGCGTTCGTCGCTTTTTGGCTCATTTCGCCAGAAAAGCCGCCGCCCTGCACCATAAAGCCAGGGATCACACGGTGAAACGTCGTCCCGTTATAAAAACCGTTGTTAACGTACTCGACGAAATTTTTTACCGAAACCGGTGCCTTTTGATTATCTAAAGACAGTTCGATATTGCCCGCGGACGTCGTCAACAACACGCGAGTGGTGGTGTCGGAAGCCGCAAAGGCGGGAGAAAATGCCGTCAGTGAAATAAGGGCTGCCGCAGCAACCAGAGTACGTTTGAACATGAGAATTCCTTTTTGAAGAGGCCGACTACAGAAAGCGTAATGATTGTAAGTATCCGCACCCTTCAACGCTACCCATTTACCTTTTTTTACGTATAAAAGTCTGTTCGTAACCAACTATGAACGAAAACCTGTACGTAAGATAAAAAAAGGGCCGATTGCTCGGCCCTCATTGATGATGATTATCGCGCAGTGCGCCTAATCCATACGTACCTAGCCCATACGCTCCGAACGCACCGCCAGATCGCGGCTGTACTGACGGCTAGCGTCAACCAGCATAGAGGTATACGCGTCCTTCGGTACATCGTTGGTCAGGTCATCGGTTTCCAACGTTTCCAGTATCTTCCCGTATTGCATCACCGCCACTTTATGGCACAGGTGGGAAATCACGCCCAAGTCATGCGTCACCATCAGGTAGGTCAGCTTTTCCTGCTGCTGCAACTCCGTCAGCAGGTTGAGAATTTCCGCCTGCACCGACACATCCAGCGCCGACGTCGGCTCATCCAGCAGCAGCACTCTCGGTTCCAGAATCAGCGCTCGGGCAATCGCCACACGCTGACGCTGTCCACCCGAAAGCTGGTGCGGATAGCGGCGACGGAAATGTGTTCCCAGGCCCACTTTCTCCAGCAAGGTATCGATACGATCGTCACGATCGTCAAAGCGATGGATCGACAGTGGTTCTTCCAGAATCGACTCTACGGTATGACGGGGATGCAGCGATCCATACGGATCCTGAAACACCATCTGTACCCGGCGACAGCGCGCCTGATCGATTCGGTGTGCCAGCTTCTTCCCGTCAATATGCAGCGTGCCTTCCCAATGATTAAAAAGCCCGGCCAGACACTTCAGCACCGTGGTTTTACCGGAACCCGATTCCCCTACCAGACCAAAGATATCGCCATCGTTGACGGTAAGGTTCACATCGTACAATACCTGATTCGCCGTGCTGCCCTGCCCAAAAGAGAGATTCAGGTTACTCACTTCGATCATCGGCTTGCGCTGACTCATTGCTTCAGTTGCCATGATTATCCCCTTTATCCATTGATCCAGGCAGGATCGCGATTCATTACCGGCAAACGCGGGCGTCGATGATCGATATCCGGCAGCGAATTCAGCAACCCACGCGTATAAGGATGCTGCGCGTTGTCCAGATCGGCGGCAGCAATGGACTCCACGACGCGTCCGGCATACATCACCAGCACCCGATCGCAGAAGCTACGTACCAGATTGATATCGTGACTGATGAAAATCAGCCCCAGACCGCGCTCGCTGACCAGATCGTCCAGCATTGCCAGCACCTGCAAACGCACGGACACATCCAGCGCGGAGGTCGGTTCATCGGCAATCACGATTTCAGGTTCGGTAATCAGCATCATCGCAATCATGATGCGCTGCCCCTGCCCACCCGAGATTTCATGAGGGTACAGATTGTAGACGCGCTCTGGCTGGCGAATACGTACCACGTCCAGCATCGCCATGACCTTTGCCTTCGCCTCGCGGTGCGACACTTTATGGTGCGCCAGATACGCTTCGGCAATCTGATCGCCAACGCACACCACTGGGTTCAGCGAATATTTTGGATCCTGCATAATCATGGAGATACGCTTGCCGCGGATCTGACGCATCCGCGCCTCATCCGCTTTCAGCAGGTCAGTATCGCCGAAGCGCAGTTTGTCTGCCGTAATCCGCGCGCTGTGCGGATGCAGTTGCAGCAGCGCACGACCGACCGTCGATTTACCGGAGCCGGATTCGCCGACAATAGCCAGCTTTTCACAGCCCAGCGTGAAGGAGACGCCGCGCACGGCATCCGTCACGGCACCACGGTTCACGAAGCTTACCCGCAGATTTTCCACTTCCATCAGGGGCGAGCTTCCCGGCGCACGTTGAGAAGACTTATTCAGTTCTGGGATCGAGGATGTCACGTAGGCCGTCTCCAAGGAAGTTGAACGCCAGGCTGTTAATCAAAATCGCCAGCCCCGGAATAGTTACTAACCACCAGCACTCCATCATGTAACGACGACCCGCAGAGATCATCGCGCCCCATTCAGGATCGGGCGGCTGTGCCCCCAATCCCAGAAAGCCCAGACCCGCCGCGGTCAGAATGATGCCCGCCATATTCATGGTGATACGAATAATCACCGACGGCAGACACAGCGGCACAATGTGGTGCAGCAGGATGCGGATAGAGGATGCGCCTTGCAGCTTCACGGCAGACACAAAGTCCGCGTGACGCAGCGACAGCGTCTCCGCCCTTGCCAGACGGGCAATCGGCGGCCAGGCCGTCAGCGTAATCGCAATCACCACATGCTCCAGTCCTGGACCAAGCGCCGCAACGAACGCCAGCGCCAACACCAGGCTAGGGAACGAAATGAAGATATCGGTAATACGCATCAGGATGGTATCGACGATCCCGCCGTAATACCCTGCCACTACGCCCAGCGCCAGCCCGATAGGCCCCACGGTTACCGACACCAGCGCAACGATATACAGCGTGATGCGTGAACCATAGACCAGACGACTAAACACATCGCGCCCAAACTCATCGGTGCCAAAGTAATGCGCCGCACTCGGGGCCTGTAGCGCGTTAGCCAAATCCTGTACCAGCGGATCGTGCGTGGCGATCCACGGGGCGAAAATAGCGACCAGAATCAACATCAGCACAATCGCAGAACCAATCGCGGTCAGCGGATTGCGCATCATCGTCAAGAGAAACCCGCCGATTCGCGCACCGCGTAGCCGTAAGCGGCTCACACGTTTTTCCGGCGGTGTCCGCATCACCGATTCACGGCTGACTGGCGGCTCAGAGGAAATATTCATGCGTTCGTCCTCGGATCAAAGATTTGATACAACATGTCCGACAGCAGGTTAAGCGTCACGAAGATCAACCCGACTAGCAGCACACATCCCATAACCGCGTTCATATCCCCCAGCAGCAGGCTGCCTGTCAGATAGGAACCAAAGCCAGGCCATGAGAAGACCGTTTCGATCAGTACCGCCCCTTCCAGCAGCGAGCCATACGCCAGCGCCACCACCGTCAGAAGCTGAACCAGAATATTGCGAAACGCGTGCGCCCAGACAACGCGGAACTCAGACAGCCCTTTCACTCGCGCAGTAATGATGTATTCCTGCGAAAGTTGAGCCAGCATGAAGCTACGCGTCATACGGCTGATATAGGCCAGCGAGTGGAAACCGAGAATCGTGGCTGGCAACACCAGGTGGTTCAGCGCGCTGCGGAACACATCCCACTCGCCCGCCAGTAGCGAATCCACCAGCAGCAGGCCGGTACGGTTCTCCACCAGACCGTCGTAGGCCATATCAACCCGCCCGGCACCGCCCACCCAGTTCAGCCAGGCGTAGAACACCAACAGCCCCATCATCCCGACCCAGAATATCGGCGTGGAATAACCGGCCAGACTGATAAAACGCACCACATAATCCGCCCACTTGCCGCGTCGCGCCGCAGCCAGCACGCCTAATGGCACGCCCAGACCGGCACCGACGATAATCGCCATGGTGGCAAGCTCGATGGTGGCAGGGAAAACGCGGATAATGTCATCCATTACCGGTCGCCCGGTCAGGAGGGCATTGCCCAAATCCCCATGCATCAGTGAATTGAAGTAAATAAAGAACTGCACATACAGTGGCTTATCCAACCCCAGCTGTTGGTAAACCTGTTGATAGGTACTTTGGTCGGCGTCCTGTCCGACAATAGCCAGGACTGGATCGATTGGCATCACGCGGCCGATCACGAAGGTCAGGATTAATAATCCGAACAGCGTGACGACGACCTGAAACAGACGTTTTGCCAAACGACGCAGTACTCCACCCGGCTTGATCCAATCAGAGAAAACCATGTTCTTTCTCCTGATATCCCGGTGAGCGGCGACAGCAAATCACCACTCACGCGGTCATCTCTTTTTAACGTATCTGATCGGGATGATTAGCCGGGAACGTATCGGCTAATCATCCGGTTTAACGTGTGGACACTAGCGCTGCTTATACACCTCACGCAGATGCGTCGTAGAAGACGGATGCGGCACATAGCCTTTCACGTCCTTACGCAACACCACAGAATCGATCATCTGCGACACCGGAATGATGGCCGGGAACAGTTCTTCATAGCGATTCTGTACGTTGATATACATCTGCTTCTGTTTCTGAGGGTCTTTCTCCAACAGCGCCTGATCGATCATGTCGTTCAGAGGCTTATCGTAGAAAGACGTGCGCCAGCCCTGAAAGTTGGTCAGTTTGGCTTCGTCGCTGTTATCCGGGTTATAGACAACAGAACGCAGGCTGGAGTGAGGATGCGGATCGACGCCGCCACCGCCGCGGCCAACCAGCATATCGAAGTTACGATCGCGCATTGCGCCGTAAACCTGATTACCGGTGCCGGAGATGATTTTGGCTTTGATGCCCGCCTGTGCCAGCGTGGACTGTACCGAGGTCGCCAGATTCAGGAACGGCTGATCGGACAAGACACGCAGCGTGGTTTCAAATCCATTCGGGTAGCCCGCTTCGGCCAGCAGTGCCTTGGCACGTGGCACGTCCAGCTTGTAGCCAGGATCCGGCAACGTCGCATCCATCCCTTTCTGGATAGGACGCTGATGATAGAAACCATAGCCAGGCATTACCGTCTTATTCACGCCGTCGTAATCAATCAGGTAACGAACCGCTTCACGTACTTTCGGTTTGGCGAAGTATTCGTTCTTCAGGCTCATGGCAACGTAGTACAGCGTGCCTTTTTGCACCTCATCAACCACAACGTCTTTATCTTGTTTCAATGCGTTGATATCTGGCACCGACATGCCAGAGGCCACGTCAATATCGCCTTTTTCAATCATCAGGCGCAGCGCCTGTGATTCAGTCATGTGACGGAAAATCACGCGACGCATTTTCGCATCGCCCTGCCAGTTATTCTCAACTTTGCTGATGCGCAGCACGTCTTTCGCCTGCCACACGTCCAGCTTGAACGGGCCGGAACCGGCTTCGTTCGTGGTCAGCCAGCCGTTACCCCAGTCGCCGTTTTTCTCATGCTGCATGACCGTTTTGCTATCCAGCACCGAGCCGCTACCCAGCGTCGCCAGCGAGTAGATCACCAGTTTTGGATCGTTCGGTTTTGGCAGTTCGATTTCAACGGTATGCGCGTCTTTGGCGCGGATCATTTTCTCCACGTTTTCGGCGGTGAAGCCGTAGGATTTCCACGTCGTGGCCTGTGCCATATTGAGGTTAAGCAGACGCTTCATCGACCAGGCGAAGTCTTGCGCCGTTACGGGGTTACCGGAATGGAATTTGGCGTTATCCACCAGATTGAAGGTAATGACCTTACCATCATCACTGACGCTCCAGCTTTTCGCCAGAGAAGGCTGGATGTTACTCAGGTTGGCGGGATCCAGCACCACCAGCGAGTCATAGAGGTTGACGATAATGCCCACCACTTCGTTACCGGTCATGGCGGCCGGATCGAGTGAGAGCATGTTGTTCATGTTCATCCCCACGATCAGCTGATCGTCAGGGGTTTTTGCCGATAGAATGGCCGGCGTAGCGGCCATGCAGAGTGAACCTAACAGCAGGGTACGGAGTATTGCTCGTGCTTTCATCATTATTCTCCAAGGTGTGGGAGCATGGAAGACGACAACTTTTTATTTTTTAGGTAAGGCTATCTTTCAGGTCGAACAAAAAACGATTAGAACAAAACGTTATTCTTTACTTAGGGTATGCTCCTCAATCCAGTCAAAATTAATATCTTCTCCCAGCCCTGGACGTTGCGGCAGATGCACAAAGCCCTCGTTGTCCATTGGATCGACAATCGAATTCAGATACGCAGCAGGTTCGTCGTAATCGAGGAAAGGATGCAGCAGCCCGCGCTCATACCAGCGACAGTTTTTGATAGCACCCACGACGTTGAGGTTTGGCGCGCCGTTACCGTGAACTTCGCAGTCCATACCGAAGGATTCCGCCAGGCTCGCGACTTTCATACACGGCCAGAGACCGCCCACGCCTTGCACGCCCGCACGTAAAATGTCGCATGCGCCTTCTTTAACCCAGTCAGCACGGCTGAAATATTTACCTGACAGACTTTCTGGCCCGATAACATCGATATCCAGACTCTTGGTCAGCCAGCTGTAAGACGCCATGCTCTGTTCTTCCATCGGCTCTTCAAACCAGGTGAAATCGAGCTTTTGCAGTTCACGGCCGATGTACAGTGCATCGCTGCGGCTGTACCAGTGGTAACCATCCAGCATCAGGCAGATATCCGGGCCGACCGCTTCACGTACGGCCGCACAGGCTTGTACGTCAATCTTCGGGCTAGGCGCGAATGACACCGGTGGCATCCAGGTATGCAACTTGATGGCTTTATAGCCGCGCTGCACCAGCTTTTCTGCGAACTGGCCGTATTCCTCTGGCGTAGATAAGCCGCCTTCCAGCTCGTCACCACACATGGTGCTGCCGTAAGCAGGGACTTTCTCACGATAGCCGCCGAGCAGCTTATGCACTGGCATGTTGAGCACGCGGCCTTGCAGATCCCACAGTGCGGATTCCACAATCGACAGCGCGCGGTCGGTCAGTTGGTTGGCGCTACCGCGCTGCCAGTGCACCAGATCCTGCCACAGGCGCTCACGGTCGAACGGGTTTTGCCCAATCAACACTTTGCGGAAGAAAGCATTAACGATATGAGGACGAATCACTTCCGGCGGCGCGAAAGCGTAGCCTTTTTGGCCGTCATCTGCCGTGATGGTTAACAGCGCCATCTTGGCCTGATTTTCAGGTCCCGGGTGTGAATGACCCGCACTGTCGGAAACCCGGCGTGTGGGATAAGTGAAGACGGTGACATCAATTGATTCTATTTTCACGTTGTTACCTGCCTTGATGTTTAACACAACTCATGTACAAGATTGACGAATGTAAGCCGTATAAATAATTAAAGAATAACTCCACTGACTGTGTTGGCCTTGTCGCTAAAAAACACCGCTATTTTTCTGGTACGACCTTATAAGTCGATCAATGTCACAGAAAAGAAATAGTGTGCTAATTAAAAAAAAATGCTGTTTTATTTTCAATTATTAAGGTTGTGACGCCGTTAGTCATTAGGCAATTTCTTCCATATGATGAAATTATGTCACCGATAATTGTGCAATTGCACACAACCTTGTGAGCATTATCACCAGAAAATTTCATATCCTTATTAAACAAATGGATAATCCCTTAGTTTTATTTTTAAGCGATCAGGAACGTGAATGATTGACGAGGGGGACGATTACTCTGATAGCGGATTGCCCGCTAACCAGTCGGCTTCTGACCAAAAGCGTGCTATAGATCTCATTTTTGCCCGCCGCTAAAACTCCAGCAAAAACCAAGACTTAAGAAAAAATAAGTAAAATCATCAAGATACTCATAAAGTAGTATATAAAAGACAATTTGATGTACATCAATAAGCGTCCAGTGTGGAGCGATAAGGTAACCTCAGAAGAAGCAATTTTGAGGCAAAAATGAACAAAGTCAGACTCGCTGTTATCGGTAACGGGATGGTTGGCCACCGTTTTATCGAAGAGTTGCTGGATAAGGCCCCAACGTCCACCTACGAGATTACCGTTTTTTGTGAAGAACCCCGCGTCGCCTACGATCGTGTCCACCTCTCTTCTTACTTCGCGCACCACACGGTAGAAGAGCTCTCTTTAGTACGCGAAGGCTACTACGAAAAAAATGGCGTTAAAGTCCTGCTCGGTGAACGCGCCATCACCATCAACCGCAGTGAAAAAGCTATCCACTCCAATTCCGGCCGTACCGTGTATTACGACAAGCTCATCATGGCCACCGGCTCTTATCCGTGGATCCCGTCAATCAAAGGATCAAACGGGCAAGACTGTTTCGTCTACCGCACCATCGAAGATCTCAACGCCATCGAAAACTGCGCACGCCGTAGCAAACGCGGCGCGGTGATCGGCGGGGGGCTTTTAGGTCTGGAGGCCGCCGGCGCACTGAAACACCTTGGCGTGGAAACACACGTCATCGAGTTTGCCCCCGTGCTCATGGCCGAACAGTTGGATGCACAGGGCGGCGCCCTGCTGCAGCGCAAGATTGAAAACATGGGTGTGCGTGTGCACACCAGCAAGAATACGCAGGCCATTCAGCATTCTGGTCTGGAAAACCGCAAGACGATGGTCTTTGCCGACGGCAGCACGCTGGAAGTCGACTTCATCGTGTTTTCAACCGGTATCCGCGCACAGGACAAACTGGCGCGTCAGTGTGCGCTGGAAATCGGCCCACGCGGCGGTATCGCGATTAACGACTGGTGCCAAACCTCCGACCCGGACGTCTACGCTATCGGCGAATGTGCCGCCTGGCATGGTCGACCGTTTGGTCTGGTCGCCCCCGGCTACAAGATGGCGCAGGTTGCCGTCGACCACCTGTTAGGACATGAAAACCGATTCCAGGGTGCCGACATGAGTGCCAAGCTCAAGCTGATGGGTGTCGATGTCGGCGGGATTGGTGACGCACACGGCCACACGCCGGGCTCCCGCAGCTACATGTGGCTGGATGAAAATAAAGAAACCTACAAACGACTGATCGTCAGCGCCGACAATAAAACGCTGCTCGGTGCTGTGCTGGTCGGCGACACGCGGGATTACGGCAACCTGCTGCAATTCATGCTGAACAAAATCCCGCTGCCGGATTCTCCTGAAGCGCTGATTCTTCCTGCGTCCGCCGGCAGTGCCAAACCGACGCTGGGTGTCGATGCGCTGCCAGAAAGTGCGCAAATCTGCTCCTGCTTCGACGTATCCAAAGGCGACATCATCAAAGCGATTAACGGCGGCTGTCATACCGTCGCGGCGCTTAAGGAAACCACCAAAGCCGGTACGGGCTGCGGCGGCTGTATCCCGCTGCTTACGCAGGTGTTGAACGCGGAACTCAGCAAACAGGGGATCGAAGTCAATAATCACCTGTGTGAACACTTCGCCTATTCGCGTCAGGAGCTGTACCACCTGATCCAAATCGAAAAAATCAAAACGTTCGATCAACTGCTGGAGAAACACGGTTCAGGCTACGGCTGCGAGGTCTGTAAACCGACCGTCGCATCCCTGCTGGCTTCCTGCTGGAACGAGTACGTGCTCAAACCGCAGCACACGCCGTTGCAGGATTCCAACGATAACTTCCTCGGCAATATCCAGAAAGACGGCACCTACTCCGTGATCCCACGCTCCGCAGGCGGGGAAATCACACCAGATGGCCTGATCGCCATTGGTCGCATTGCGAAGCAATATAACCTGTACACCAAAATGACCGGCTCTCAGCGCATGGCGCTCTTCGGCGTACAGAAAGACGACCTGCCTGACGTGTGGGCTCAGCTCATCGAAGCCGGGTTTGAAACTGGCCACGCTTACGCCAAGGCATTACGTATGGCAAAAACCTGCGTCGGCAGCACCTGGTGCCGCTTTGGTGTCGGCGACAGCGTGGGCTTTGGCGTCGAACTGGAAAACCGCTACAAAGGCATCCGCACGCCGCACAAAATGAAATTTGGCGTCTCCGGCTGTACGCGGGAATGTGCGGAAGCACAGGGTAAAGACGTGGGGATTATCGCCACCGAAAAAGGCTGGAACCTCTATGTATGCGGCAACGGCGGGATGAAGCCGCGCCACGCCGACCTGCTGGCAGCCGACTTAGACCGCGAAACGGTAGTCCGCTATCTGGACCGCTTCATGATGTTCTACATTCGCACGGCCGATAAGCTCCAACGTACGTCCGTCTGGCTGGATAATCTCGAAGGCGGCATCGACTATCTGCGTAATGTGATTGTGAAAGACAAACTGGGCATTAACGATCAGCTTGAAGCGGATATTGCACGTCTGCGAGAAGGCTACGTCTGCGAATGGCAGGCGACGCTGGAAGATCCGGAAGCACAGAAACGCTTTGCCCACTTCATTAACAGCCCAGAACGTGACCCGAATGTGCAAATGGTGGGTGAACGTCAACAACATCGTCCGGCACGCCCTGCCGAGCGTATTCCGGTGAAACAGATTGCGCTAGAGGAGGAAAACGCATGAGCCAGTGGACGACCGTATGTAAGTTAGCCGACATCCTGCCCGGCACTGGCGTTTGCGCACTCGTCGAGCAGCAACAGATTGCCGTGTTCCGCCCACGTAACGATGAGCAGGTTTACGCCATCAGTAATATCGATCCGTTCGCGCAGGCGAGCGTATTAAGTCGCGGGATAGTGGGAGAACATCAGGACGATCTTTGGGTCGCAAGCCCATTGAAAAAACAGCATTTCCGCCTTTATGATGGCTTCTGTCTGGAGGATGGAGCCTATTCTGTTGCAGCTTATGATACTCAGGTAACAAACGGTAATGTGCAAATATCCATCGCAGACCGTGACATCGCGGTTGATAATAGCCAACCATTACCCTAATAACCTGAGCTTTCAAGAGGCGTTACATGGATTACCTGCCAATATTCTGTCAGTTGCACGATAAACCTTGTCTATTGGTAGGAGGGGGTGAAATAGCCGAGCGTAAAGCCCGGCTATTGCTGGATGCTGGCGCAGTGATTACCGTCAATGCGCTCGATTTTAACGATCAATTTCGGGCGTGGGAGCAGGATGCTCAATTAACGCTGGTACAGGGCACCTTCGATCCCACGTTACTGGACGCGGTGTGGCTGGTGATTGCCGCTACCGACGATCAGGACGTCAATAACCATGTCTATGCCAGCGCCAGCGAGCGCCGGATTTTCTGTAACGTGGTGGATTCACCAGAACGCGCCAGCTTCATTATGCCGTCGATCATCGACCGTTCACCGCTGATGGTCGCGGTGTCTTCTGGCGGCGCTGCTCCGGTATTGGCTCGACTACTGCGGGAAAAACTGGAAAGTATTCTGCCGCAAAATCTCGGTAAGCTGGCGACCTACGCAGGTGAATTGCGCAGTCGGGTCAAAAGCCGGTTCCGCAATATGAGCGCGCGCCGTCGCTTCTGGGAAAAGCTCTTCGTACACGATCGGCTGGCGCAGGCGCTGGCCAATGACAATAGCCAGAGCGTTCAACAACTGACAGAACTGCTTTTCTCTGCGCCGCTCGATGACCGGGGTGAGGTGACGCTGGTCGGTGCAGGGCCGGGTGACGCAGGATTACTGACGTTGAAAGGCCTACAGCATCTCCAGCAGGCCGACATCGTCGTTTACGATCGACTGGTATCGAAAGAGATTCTCAACCTGTCGCGCCGCGACGCCGAGCGAATCTTCGTCGGCAAAGCCTCTGGCTATCACAGCGTTCCTCAGGATCAAATCAATCAGTTGCTGGAAGAAAAGGCACGCGCCGGCCATCGGGTCGTCAGGCTGAAAGGCGGCGATCCCTTTATCTTCGGCCGTGGTGCCGAAGAGCTGGAGCACCTGCAACAGGCCGGCGTACCGTTCTCCGTCGTCCCCGGTATTACGGCCGCGTCGGGCTGTTCAGCCTACAGCGGTATCCCGCTCACCCATCGCGATCACTCGCAGGGCGTCAGGCTGATCACCGGACACGTCAAGCACGACACCGATCTGGACTGGTCCAGCCTCGCAGCGGAAAAACAAACGCTGGTGTTTTACATGGGGCTTCAGCAGGCTGAGCACATTCAAAGTAAGCTCATCGAACAGCGGTTACCGGAAACCGTGCCTGTCGCGATTATCGAAAACGGCACCTCAACCAAACAGCGCGTTCTGACTGGACAGCTCTCCCAACTGCGCGAATTAGCACAACAAGCCAGCAGCCCGAGTTTGATCATCATCGGCAACGTTGTCGGGCTGCGGGAAAAATTGAGCTGGTTCTCTGACCAGACAGCATAATCCTCTCCTTACTACCCTACTCACCCGCTATCCGCTCTACCGGATAGCGGTTATGCACCATCATAATGCAACGCCCCGTCAAATAGCATAATAATGCACTATTTTAAACATACTCCCTTACAAAATGTCACTTTAATGCTTTACCGCAGGCCACATCTGCCTTATTTTGACTAAAACAAAACCCATTAATAAGCAGACTATATGAATAAATAATCAATAATCGTTTACGTAAAACGTGGCCCGACTATTGCTTAGCTTTCTAATAGATTCGCGGCACGACCTCTGAATCGTTCCTATCGAACCGATTTCATCGTCAAGCCATCGTGGTTTATCGAAATGAGTGCCTCATCGAACGAGTACATCTCGAAAGGTGATACATCGCGTCATTACGTATTTCTACTCTCGTTCCTGAACGGAGTATGTAGTCCTCTCATCACAAAAACAGTTCTGTTTAGCAGAACAATAAGCAAGCAGTTTGGAGTCACTTGTGGAAGACGTTACTTTCTGGCAGCTCATCAGTTTTGGTGAACATGGCTGGGGGAAATTATTACTCATCGGGGCAGGAATGACGCTCGCACTGGCGATCGGCGGCTTCCTTCTAGGGGCGGTGATCGGCACGATCGGTGCCTGGTCCAAAATTTGCGGCAATCGCCCCGTGCGCTATCTGGCCGATGGCTACACGACGCTTATCCGTGGCGTCCCCGATCTACTCATCATCTACCTGCTGTATTTCGGCGGCAGCTCTGCGTTAACCCTGCTCGCCAAACTGTTTGGCAGCAATGAGTTCTTTGGCTTTCCCGGCTTCCTCGCCGGGGTAATCGCCGTCGGCATTTCCTCCGGCGCGCAGCAGACGGAAGTCTACCGCGGTGCCTTCTACGCCGTGTCCAAAGGGGAAATTGAGGCCGCCAAAGCCTGCGGTATGCCAACGTTACTGCGCCTGCGCCGCATCATCATTCCACTCCTGCTGCGCCACGCTATCCCCCCACTCGGCAACGTGTGGCAGTTGGTGCTGAAAACCTCTGCGCTGGTTTCTGTTACCGGCGTCGCTGAACTATTGACGCAGGCGCAAACTGGCGCGGGATCTACCGGCAAACCGTTTGATTTCTTCATGGCGGCCGCGCTGCTGTATCTGGCTATCTCAATCTGTTCCGGCTGGATTATGCGCCGTGCTGAGTCTCATTATTCCCGGGGTGTGAAACGCTGATGGATTTTCCTTTTCTGTACGAAACGTTTCTGGAGATTATTCCCGGTATCCCGTTAACCCTGCAGCTGGCGGTCAGTTCGGTCTTTTTGGGCTTCTTTCTGGCGCTGGGCTTAGCGTTGATGCAGCTGTCATCCTTTACCGTACTGCGCTCAATTGCCCGGACCTACGTGCTGTTTTTCCGCGGTACGCCGCTGCTGGTTCAGCTGTTCCTGATTTACTACGGGCTGGGGCAATTCACCTGGGTTCGGGAAAGTATACTTTGGCCATTCCTGCGAGAACCGCACTGGTGTGCCCTGCTGTCGCTCAGCCTGTGTACCGGTGCCTATGCCAGTGAAATTATCCGTGGCGGATTGCAGTCCGTTCCGGTTGGCCAGATCGAATCGGCGCGCGCCTGCGGCATGCCGTCGTTCATGATTTTCAAGCGTATCGTTTTTCCGCTGGCAATTCGTCAGGCGCTCCCTGCTTACGGCAACGAGCTGATTTCGATGGTCAAATCGACCTCACTGGCTTCCATCATCACGCTGATGGAAATCACCGGAATTGCTGCACGTCTCATCGCAGAAACCTACCGGGCGCTCGAAGTGTTCCTGGTCGCTGGTGCTATTTATCTGTTTATTAACCTTATTCTGACACGTTTACTGATGTGGACAGAATTTAGGCTTACCCCTCATCTCCGTGCGCCGGGTGCGCAACCGGCAGCGAAAAAAATTAAGAAATTGGGAGATCTGCAATGACGACACCCGCCATTAGCCTGCGCAACATTCATAAAAGCTTCGGCTCTCTGGACGTCCTGAAAGGGATTTCGATTGAGGCCAATCAGGGCGAAGTCATCTCAATTCTGGGATCGTCCGGTTCAGGTAAATCGACGCTGCTGCGCTGTAGCAACCTGCTTGAGCTTCCCGATCAGGGCGAGATTATCGTCGGCGGAGAAGCGATTGAAATGAAGCCGAACCGCAAAGGCCAGAACCGCCCGTCGAACCTCAAACAGATCGACAGAATTCGTACCCAGTTGGGCATGGTGTTCCAGAATTTTAACCTCTGGTCACACAAGACCGTGCTGGAAAACATCATCGAAGCGCCCGTGCACGTCTTAAAACGTCCACAGGCGGAGTGCGTGGAGCACGCCGAGCAGCTGTTAGAGAAAGTCGGTCTGGCGGATAAGCGTCACTACTATCCTGCGCATTTGTCCGGTGGACAGCAGCAGCGCGCTGCGATTGCCCGTGCGCTCGCGATGGAACCCAAAGTGATGCTGTTTGATGAGCCGACCTCCGCGCTTGACCCGGAGCTGGTCGGCGAAGTGCTGCGCGTCATGCGCACGCTGGCGGACGAAGGGATGACCATGCTGGTCGTGACCCACGAAATGGATTTTGCCCGCGAAGTCTCCAACCGCATCGTCTTCCTCCATCAGGGGGAAATTGAAGAACAGGGAACGCCGGAGCACGTTTTCACTGCCAGCCAGTCGGCTCGCTTCCGGCAATTTATTGCCAGTTGGTAAACACAACCTCGCCACTCTCGTTACAGTGGTGGGAAATAAACAAAATATAATTATATGAAATACCAGGAGAAAAAATAATATGATCAAATCAAAACTCACACTGCTCGCCTGCTCGCTGTGTATGGCGGGAACGCTGGCCGCCTCATTCACCGCCTCAGCGGAAGAGAAAAAATGGACGACCGTCCGCATCGCGACCGAAGGCGCTTACCACCCGTATAACTTCACCAAACCAGACGGTACGCTGGATGGCATGGAGATCGAGCTGTACAAAGTGCTGTGTAACAACATGCAGGTGAAATGCGAGATCATGGTTCAGCCCTTCGCCAGCGCGATTCCTGCGCTGAACGCGGGTAAATATGACGCGATCATCGCGGGTATGTCCGCCACGGCAAAACGTCGTGAAGTGATCGACTTCAGCCAGCCGTACACGCAGGCAGGACAGACTTTCGCCGTACTGAAATCCAGCTCGCTCGCCAAGGATTTCCCAGACGCGGGCGTGCGTTTCTCTATTGAACCCGCCGATGAAGCCACAGCACTGGCAGAAGTTGAGAAGCTGAAACCGCTGCTGGAAGGCAAAACCATCGGCGTACAGTCCGCCTCTATCGCCAGCGCCTTTTTGGATAAATACATGAAAGGCGTGATGAAAGTGCGCGAATATAAAACCACCCAGGAACACGATCTGGATCTGAAAGCAGGCCGTGTGGATCTAGTTATCGCTTCCGCACCTTACCTGAAAAGCACGACGGACAAACCGGGCAATGACAACATCGTGATGCCAGGGCCACAGTTCATCGGCGGCATTCTGGGCAGCGGTTCTTCCGTTGGCCTGCGCAAAAGCGATCCTGAGCTGAAAGCCATGTTCGACAAGGCAATCGATCAGGCTAAACAAGATGGCACCATCCGGAAACTGAGCGAAAAATGGTTCGGCATGGACACCACGCCGCTCTAAGCGTTACCCAATCGCAGAATCGCGTGTCATGGCCGATTGGCTGTGACACGCTCCTCGCCAATGCCATCCGAGAAATCAAACGAGCACACCACGCATGAATGCAACACACAATGAAGGAACGCTGCCGGCCGTTAATCGCCAGAACGTGGAAGAAATCTGCGATCTGATTGCCACCAAGCGGCAGCAGTTCTGTACGCTGAGCGACGGCATCTGGGATACGCCAGAGCTGAACTACGAAGAGCATCGTTCGGCGGCACAGCACGAAGCCATCCTGAAAGCAGAAGGCTTCCGTCTGACGAAAGGCATCGCCGACATGCCGACCGCACTGCTGGGTGAATTCGGCGAAGGTTTGCCGATTATCGCCATTCTGGGTGAATACGATGCGCTGCCGGGCCTGAGCCAGCAGGCGAATGTCGCTGAGCCAAAGCCGTTGGAAAACGGTGGCAACGGCCACGGTTGCGGACATAACCTGCTCGGCACCGCGGCACTACAGGCAGCGACGGCAGTGAAAGATTATCTGCAAAAGCACGCATTATCTGGAACCGTGCGCTTTTACGGCTGCCCTGCGGAAGAAGGCGGATCGTCCAAAGGTTTTATGGTTAAGGAAGGCGTTTTTGATGACGTCGATATCGCCCTCTGCTGGCACCCGGCGACCTTCACCGGCGTCAACAGCCCGGTCTCACTGGCCTGTAATGAACTGAATTTTTACTTCAAAGGTCGCGCGGCTCATGCCGCCAGCAGCCCACATCTGGGGCGCAGCGCGCTGGATGCGGTGGAACTGATGAACGTTGGCGTGAACTACATGCGCGAACACATGCCGTCCTCTGCCCGCATCCACTATGCGATTACCGACAGCGGCGGCCACGCTCCGAACGTCGTTCAGGCCAATGCCACCGTGCGTTACCTCGTACGGGCTCGCCAGTTGCCGGAACTGCACCAGTTGGTCAAACGCGTGAAGAAAATTGCCGAAGGCGCAGCGCTGATGACAGAAACCGAAGTCAGCAGCGAAGTGATTAGCGGTGATGCCAATCTGCTGGCAAACCCGCCGCTGGAAGCGCGTATGCACGAACATCTGCTGGCGCTCGGCCCGATACCGTTCGATGACGAAGACCGCAAAATGGCAGCGATGTTCCAGACCGCGCTGAGCGCCGAAGACATTGCCGAATCCTACGCACGTTTCGGCGTTAAACCGCAGCCGGGTTTAACGCTGCACGACGGAATTTATCCGCTGTATAGCCCGAATGATGCCTTCATCGGTTCTACGGACGTGGGAACGGTTAGCTGGGTTGTGCCAACCGTACAGATTCGCAGCGCCACCTATGCCATCGGCACGCCAGCACATTCGTGGCAGTTGGTCGCACAGGGGAAAACAGGAGCCGCACACAAAGGCACGGAGTATGCGGCGAAAGCGATGGCCTCACTGGCTATCGATCTGCTGGTCACGCCCGAACTGGTTGCACAGGCAAAAGCCGACCATCAGGAAAGATTGCAGCAGACACCGTTTGAGAACCCGATTCCAGACGACGTGTTTCCGCCTATCCCACAAGGATAAGATAGCGGATTCAAAGGGATAGATAAGCAGTAGCAGGAAACCGTCAGGAGAGAGCCTCCTGACGGTAATTAAGACTTACGGACGGGCAACAAAACCGATAGCGTCGTAGACTTTCTTCAGCGTTTCCTGTGCGCGAGCACTCGCTTTATCAGCCCCTTCACGCATGATCTGTTGCAGGAAAGCCTCATCGTTACGGTAGCGATGATAACGTTCTTGCAGCTCAGACAGCATACCGGATACGGCATCCGCCACCGCGCCTTTCAGGTGACCATACATCTGGCCATCAAATTCCTGCTCCAGCTCAGGGATGGGTTTTCCCGTCACGCCAGACAGAATATCCAACAGGTTGGATACCCCGGCTTTATTCTTCACATCATAGCGAATGACTGGCGGCTCATCGGAATCTGTCATCGCGCGTTTGATCTTCTTCACCACCGCTTTCGGATCTTCCAGCAGCCCGATAACGTTATTGCGGTTATCGTCGGACTTGGACATCTTCTTGGTCGGCTCCAGCAGCGACATCACGCGCGCGCCAGATTTCGGAATGAACGGCTCTGGCACTTTGAAAATGTCGCCATACAGGCTGTTGAAACGCTGCCCGACGTCACGGCTCAGTTCCAGATGCTGTTTCTGATCTTCACCCACTGGCACCTGATTCGTTTGGTACAGCAGGATATCCGCCGCCATCAGCACCGGATAACTAAACAGACCGGCGTTGATGTTCTCTTCATAACGCGCGGATTTATCCTTGAACTGCGTCATGCGGCTCAGTTCGCCGAAATACGCGTAGCAGTTTAGTATCCAGCTCAGTTGGCTGTGCTCAGGCACGTGCGACTGAACAAAAATGGTGCTCTTTTTCGGATCGATGCCGCAGGCCAGATACAGCGCCAGCGTATCCAGCGTCGCTTTTCTCAGCGCCTGCGGATCCTGACGTACCGTGATGGCATGCAAATCCACAATGCAATAGATGCAGTCGTAATCGTCCTGCATGTTGACCCACTGACGTAACGCCCCCATGTAGTTACCAATGGTCAATTCACCAGACGGCTGCGCACCGCTAAATACAATGGGTTTGCTCATACTAAGGGTTCCTGATTGTGTGAAGAAGACTGCCCGATCAGGGGCAAAATATCGGCAAAACGATCCAGAACGACATCCGGCTGACTCAGCTCGATCGCTTCACCATAGTTATAACCATACGTCATGCCGACACTGCGACAGCCCGCCGCCTGTGCCGCCTGAATATCATTGCGGGAATCGCCGACGAACAGAAGCTCGCTGGCACGCAGCCCCAGCTTACCGAGCACCAGATAGAGCGGCGCAGGATGCGGCTTTTTCACAATGACATCATCGCCACCGATGATCAGCGAAAAATAGTCGCCAATCCCCAGGCCTGCCAAGAGCGGGGCAACGAACGGCGTGGGTTTATTCGTCACCACCGCCATAGGAATGCCCTGCTGCGCCAACTGCGCCAGCGTCTCTTTTACCTGTGGAAACAGCGTGCTACCGCTATCCACCGTCTGCGCATAATAGACATCGAACCGCTCACGGGTTTCTTGCAAGCGTGCACCTGTAGGCTCAACGCCAGCCCAGCGCAGCGCCCGTTCAACCATCACGTCCGCACCGTTACCAATCCAGGTTGCGACACGCGCTTCGCCCGCAGCAGGCAACGACTGCGCCACTAAGGCCTGATCGATCGCCGCCGCCAGACCCGGTGCGCTGTGAATCAGCGTCCCGTCCAAATCAAAAGCTAATCCGCGAACTGCGGTTAATTCAGTCATGTGTCGTCCTTGAAATTTCACTACGCATTTGATCAATGACGGCACGGTAATCTGGATGACCAAAAATCGCCGATCCCGCCACAAACATATCCGCGCCCGCTTCAGCAATTGCGCCGATATTTTCTACTTTTACGCCGCCATCGACTTCCAGTCGAATGTCGTAACCGCTGTCGTCGATCAAGCGACGAACCTGACGCAGTTTATCCAGCGTGCTGGGAATAAAGGACTGGCCGCCAAATCCAGGGTTAACCGACATCAGCAGAATGATATCCAGCTTATCCATGACGTAATCGAGATAACTCAGCGGCGTCGCCGGGTTAAACACCAGCCCAGCCTTGCAGCCGTGATCTTTGATCAGTTGCAGTGAACGATCGAGATGATCCGTGGCTTCGGGATGAAAGGTAATGAAGCTGGCTCCCGCATTGGCGAAATCCGGGATGATACGATCGACCGGTTTCACCATCAGGTGGACGTCAATCGGCGCGGTAATACCGTAATCGCGCAGGGATTTCAGGACCAGCGGGCCAATCGTCAAATTTGGCACATAGTGGTTATCCATGACATCAAAATGGACCACATCCGCTCCGGCAGCCAATACGTTAGCGGTATCTTCACCAAGACGGGCAAAATCAGCCGACAGAATGGACGGCGCGATTAAAAACGGTTTCATTCATTTCTCCAAACGGTAAAGTCTGAATGCCTGCGGGTAACCTATTCCCGGCTAATGACGCCTCTCAGACGGCATTAACCGATTCACCGCGCTCTGTTTACCCCAAACGGTATTACCGATATAGGGCCAATAACTCGTTTACTTTACTACGCCCTAAAATATTGCGGCTAATCGTTCTGCGTGCTTTAACAACATAAAGCACCGCTTCCTGATACCACTCACGAGTCAGTAACGTGTCATGATTGGAAATCAGTACCGGAATCTGGCTTTCTGCTGATAAACGGCGCGCCAATTGCGCCAAACTCTGCTGGTCGGCACGACTGAAATTATTGGTGTGATAGGCCGTAAAATTCGCGGTCGCAGACAGTGGCGCATAAGGCGGATCGCAATAAATCACCGATCCCTTCTCTGCTTTTTCCAATGTGTCCTGATAATGCTCACAGACGAAAGTGGCATTTTGCGCTTTGAAGGCGAACCAGCGAATTTCTTCTTCAGGGAAATAGGGCTTCTTGTAACGCCCGAAAGGAACATTGAATTCACCGCGCATGTTGTAACGGCACAGGCCGTTATAGCAGTGGCGATTCAAATAGAGAAACAGCAGCGCGCGCCGATAGGCATCGCTGCAAAGGTTAAATTCGTCACGCAGCAGATAAAACGTCTCCGACGTGTTGACCTCATCCGTAAAAAGTTTACGGGCGTCGGTAACAAACTCATCTGCATTCGATTTAACGATATTGTAGAGATTAATCAGGTCGCTATTAATATCAGCCAGTATGTAGCGATCGTATTCCGTATTCAGAAACACGGAACCCGCGCCAACAAAGGGCTCAATGAGACAGTCTCCTGCGGGTAAATAGCGACGAATTTCTTCTACCAGCGGATATTTACCACCAGCCCATTTTAAAAAAGCGCGGTTCTTCTTCATGCCGTCGTTAGTTACTCATACGTTTCAGAGCCGCGGATTGTACTCTGTGTCAGACAGCACATCAGGGCTAAAATTGGTGTTACTTATTCAAGTCCTGCTTCACCTGGCGGATCGGCTTAACCCATGGTTTTTTCGCTTGTACCTCTGCGGGCAACGCGGCAATTGCCTGTTTCGCTTCCGCAGAAGAAGCATAGACTCCGGTCACTAACACATACCAGGATTTTCCGTCTCGTTTCGTTTCATACACCCAAGAATGGGCGAGATTATGCTGTTTTGCGTAGGCTTTCAGCGTATCCGAGCGTGATGCGCTGCTCAGTTGCAACGTAAAACTGCTGGCAGGCGCATTCTGTACGGAAACGTTCTGCCCAGCCGCTGCAGGAGCCGCTTTTGCATTAGCTGCGGGTTTGCTTGCTGCTGGCGCTTTTGGCGCGCTGTTCGCAGCAGGCTTAGCGTTGCTAGCGTGTGCAGGCGTCGTGTTGTGCGTATTTTTAGCAGATGAGGTCGCAGGCGTTTTCCCCGCCGGAGCAACCGTCGCAGGCGCCGTTGGCAGCGTCGAGTTTCCTGCTGCGCCCTGAGAGAATTCGCTCACGCGCCCTTGTTGTTGTGACAGCGCATCGGTGATATTGCCCGGCAGCTCAATACGCTGCTGGCCTGCCACCGGCGGTTGAATCTGTGCATCTGTCGGCGTACCGGAAATCGGTGGAGCACTCAATGTCTGAGGCGACGTCGGCGTTTGAGAAGACGCCTGTCCTGGCATTTGACCATGACTGGCCTCGCCGGAAACGGCCGCAGGGCTTTCACTCGGAGAGGAAGGCTGCGTGCTCTGGGTCATGGAGGGCGAGGAAGAGAGATCGATATTTCGCTCGCCACTCGCTTGATTCTGCGTCTGTGAGGTTTGTGGCTGAGAAGGTGCCTGCAAGGCAGATCCAATACCCACGATCAGCAACACCAGCACCACAATCCCGATGCCAATCATCAGGTGCTGTCTGGAAAGCGCGATTTTAGGTACCGCGAAATTGCTGCTTTTCTGCTGACGAGTAGGTCGACGGTCACTGGTATCAGGCTTCAGCTCATCTTCCGGCTTGAACTCATCCATTTAACATCTCCCCACTAAAAAGCTCAAATTCACCACGCGGTCGCCAAGGCGAATCATTGAATCGTAACGCATTGTATTTTATTAACCATAACCCATCAGGGCGTGTCTGTCGTTAATACTTATCTTTCATAACCCGATAGCATTACGCATCAGGCAAGACAATCAGCTATCGAAGCCAACACCATGTCATGCGCAACGCCGCCACGAACTTCAGATTGACCGATTGCCGTTGGCAGCACCAGACGTAACTCGCCCGCCAGCACTTTCTTGTCGCGCATCATATGAGGAAGATAGGATTCAGGTGTCATTTGCGTTGGGCCGTTTACAGGTAAGCCAGCGCGAATCAGCAGAGACTTGACTCGCTCGACATCCTCAACGGAGAACTGCCCAAGGCGACGTGCCGTATGTGCAGCCATCACCATGCCTGCCGCAACCGCTTCGCCGTGAAGCCAGTTACCGTAGCCCATTTCTGCTTCAATGGCATGCCCGTAAGTATGGCCCAAGTTGAGCAGCGCACGCATACCGCTTTCGCGTTCATCTGCTGCAACCACCGCCGCTTTGATTTCACAGCAGCGTCGAATGCAGTAAGCCAGCGCGTCATGCTGTAGCGCACGCACGGCTTCAATGTTTTCTTCAAGCCAAAGAAAGAAATCGCGATCCAGAATAATGCCGTACTTGATGACTTCCGCCAGCCCGGATGACAATTCCCGTGCCGGTAAAGATTTCAGGCAGTCCAGATCGATCACAACCGATACGGGCTGGTAGAACGCCCCGATCATGTTTTTACCCAACGGGTGATTGACGGCGGTTTTACCACCGACGGAAGAATCTACCTGCGATAGCAGCGTTGTCGGCACCTGAATAAACCGGACGCCACGCTGATAACTGGCCGCGGCAAAACCGGCTAAATCGCCGATGACACCGCCACCCAAGGCAACAATCGTCGTATCACGACCATGCGGTTTCGCCAACAGCGCGGTAAAAACCTGATCCAATACGGTCAGCGATTTGTGCTGCTCGCCGTCAGGTAAGATAACCTGATCGACATGCACGCCACTGTTTTCCAACACGCCACGAACGCGGTCAAGGTACAGAGGAGCCAACGTCTGGTTCGTCACCAGCATGGCCTGCTCCCCCGCTTTCAACGGCATAAAAGAAGCCGAATCATCAAATAATCCAGCGGCTATCGTAATGGGATAACTACGTTCCCCTAGTGTTACGGTAATTCTTTCCATGCGCGTTAAACAACCCGTTCAGGATCCGCTCAATGCGGATAAGGTATGCTCTTAGTTACTTTCCAGCATATTGATAATCTGGTTAGCAACGACCTTGGCACTTTGCTCGTCAGTCCGAATGGTAACGTCAGCGATTTCTTCATAAAGCGGGTTCCGCTCTTTCGCCAACGCTTCCAATACTTCACGTGGAGGGGTTTCAACCTGAAGTAACGGACGCTTCTTGTCACGCTGCGTGCGGGCAAGCTGTTTCTCGATTGTCGTTTCCAAATAAACGACAACGCCGCGCGCGGAAAGACGATTACGCGTCTCACGTGATTTGACTGAGCCACCGCCTGTCGCCAGTACGATGCCTTGCTTTTCCGTCAATTCATTAATGACTTTCTCTTCACGATCGCGGAAGCCTTCTTCGCCTTCCACATCGAATACCCAGCCCACATCAGCCCCAGTGCGTCGCTCAATTTCTTGATCGGAGTCGAAAAACTCCATATTGAGTTGCTGAGCTAACTGACGGCCAATAGTGCTTTTGCCGGCACCCATAGGCCCAACCAGAAAGATATTGCGTTTCTCTGCCATGTTTTTTGGTATTACTAAGACAATTCGTTAATGATAACCCGCCCCGCCAATCAACCCAGCGGCGGGACCTAAACTGAAACCTCATGAGCGATAGTGCGAGAATCAGACAAAAAATTATCTCAAGACTCAGGGTAGTTTGGCAACCGAATAAAATGTCACACCGACCACAGGGGGTCAATGCAGTATGTTTTATCGACATTTTCGGTGGAACAACACTTCAGTGCTCAATTCGCTAACCCTTGTAAGCTAAATCCGCCGCAGCGTCAAACTCATAAGCGACGAACGTGACAAAATATTGCGCCCAATCCGAAAGAAAAACACCGTATGACATCAGAGCCCGCCTGAGTTTACTCACGATGATGCGGGTATCAGCGTCGGCGTAATGAAAATGACCAATTCTCGGCGCGTATGCTGCTGAGTATGGTTTCTGAACAGATGACCAAATACGGGAACCTCGCCCAATATAGGGACCTGTCTGTCGCTGTTCTTTTTTTGCTGCTGGAAAATACCGCCTAAAACGATGGTTTCTCCATCAGCGACCGTCACCTGGGTTTGGATTTCCTGTTTATCGATCGCTAACGCTTCGCCATTATCGCCCTGCTTAATCGTCTGCCCCGGCATGTTTTGGCTGATTTTCAGGTTCAGCGTAATCCGTCCGGCACGCAGAATGTCGGGTGTAACTTCCATCCCTAATACCGCCTCTTTGAACTCGATAGACGTCGATCCGCTGGCACCGCTGGAGACCTGATACGGAATTTCCGTGCCTTGTTTAATACTGGCGGTCTGCTGGTGCGCGGTAAACAAGCGAGGGCTGGCGATAATCTCGACCTGACTTTCCTGTTCCAGCGCCATTAATTCCAGGTCCAGCAGGCGACCATTCAAGCGCGCCAAATGGAATCCGGCATTGATCGCGGGCGTATCGACTGGCAGGCCAACGTTAAAATTATTCAGCCTGAGTGCCTTGTTAGCCGCATCCCCTTCACCCAGTCCCCAATTCACGCCCAGCGCCTGCAGGTGCTCGCTACTGATGGTGACGATATGTGCCGCCAGTTGTACCTGCGCTAGTGGCAGATCGAGCTCTTTCACCCACGGTTCGAGCTGTGCCAGAGCCTCTTCCGTATCGCGAATCAATAGGGTATTCGTCCGCTTATCCACGGTTACGCTGCCCCGCGTAGAGAGTAGCGTTCCACGCTGAGCCTGAACGCTGGCCGCCACTTCCGTCGCATCAGCATATTGCAATGCAATAGAGATATTATGCAGCGGCAATTTCTGCGCCTGCTCCGCCGCCTGTTCGTCTCGTTCTTTCTGTAAGGATTCAAGGTGCCCGGCAGGGAAAACCATCAGCACATTGCCGTTCCGCTCGACGCTGAGCTTCCCCATGCGTAAAACAATATCCAATGCCTGCTGCCAGGGAATATCAGCCAGCCTCAGGCTAAGGTTCCCCGTCACGCCCGGAGCGATCACCACATTGAGCTGTTGGTGATCGGCTAACGCCTGTAGCACCCGAGGTATCGGTGAATCTTCAAACGCCATCGATACCGAACTTTCCGCACTGGCCTGAAACGGCGCGGCGAGAAGAAGTAACCCACTCCACGCCAGCACCCGACATAACATCCTCATATTCATAACCTTCCTTGTTATCGAGATACGCTGTTGCCAGCGTTGTTTTCAAAAAACGGTTGTCCAAAGACGGCGTTCAAAATACGTGCGTCAGGCAGACTGCATCTATTTCGCTGGCTTAGTGATAAACGGAGAAATCAGCAGCAGATTCTCTGGCAGACCGTCACAGCTTGCCTCATGCGCTGTCGGGACAAGTTTGGCCCCTGATTTATCCATTTGACTGACCACCCAATTCCCCGGAGGGATCGTCTCGCCGCGTGTCAGCCTGAGCCAACCAGCCTCCGGCTGCGCTAACCAGCCAGTCCAACGGTCGCCAGAACCTATCACGCCTTTTAGCTGCCACGCTGGCAGTGTCGCTGGGGGCAGACAGCGTGAAGCAGCCAGAGGCTGAAAAGGGTCGATACGTTCTGCGAGCTTTTCCGCCTGTACGCTATGTGGCGCAAAGAGCAGTATCAATGCGATACAACGTGTTATGTGGCTCATGGCGATACCTCCGGCCTGATTAGCGATAGCTCAACCAGAAGCTGCGGTTTTTCCGACGCCGCCGCTGGAGCGGCATCAGGCTTTACGGTCAGTTGCGTTATTCGCAGCACATAAGGTAATGCCATCAGCGCACGAAGCACCTGCAATACGCCCGTGTAATTCGCGCTAAATGCCAATTGCCAACGTTCCTGATGAGGAGCTCCCGCATGAGGAGGAGCGGGCTGCCAGGATAGAAGCGACGCCCCCGCCAGCGATAGAGGTTCAACGATAAGCTGTGCCAGTCTGTCAGGCTGAAAGGGATCGTCTTGCGCGGTTTTCTCCGCTAATTGCGTGCGTAGCACCGAGAGCAGCGGCATCGCATCGAGCTTTTGCTGAAGTTCCCCTACATCCAGACGCGCCTGAACGGTTTGCTCTTCTATGCCAATCACCGCCTGCCGTACTTCACCGATGAGGAACCAGCCTGCTAACAGCCCAGCAACGGCGACAAACGCCAATTGAAGCGCTAGCTGCTGCCAGAGCGGTTTATTCACTAACTCAGGCCGGTTCAGTACAACGGCAGTCACGATCGCTTGATTAATGATGGTCTTTCCCCGGTAAGGAAACACCCGTATCGCGCCAGTTGGCCTGAAAGGAAAAGCGCAACGGGGTATTCACACCACGCTCTCGGGACGTATGCAGCAACTGCACACGCTCGACGGAAACATGACGTGATAACGCGTGCTGTAGCGTAATGATATCGTGATAGTTTTCACTTACACCGGACAGCAGCAGATGCGATCCGCGGTCAGCAATTTCCGTCAGCCACAGACGCGCGGGCACCATGCCAGCAAGCTGATCTAACAGATGGAGGTTACGACGATTGTCGTGCTGGACTCTCGCCTCGGCGCGTTCCTGTTCCAGATAGCGACGCAGCGCTTCTCGTGCCTGATGCGTTTGTTGATACTGCACCGTCAGTTGCTGTTGCTGGGCCAGCACCGCATTGAGTTCATCCTGCGCGCGTTGCTGCCTGTTTTGCCAAAGCAGATAGCTCGCCGCAATAAGGCATAGCATCAACCCCGTCTGTAGCCACAGCAGCCCTAGCCAACGGCGTGCCCGCTGACGCATCCGAGTGTTGCGCCAGGGTAAAAGATTAATCAGCAACATAGTCAGGCATCCTCAGGACGCAATGCCAATCCACCCGCAATCGCAAAAGCCGAGGGGAAACTCGGCAGCGGCGGCTGCATATGGTTAAACACCGTTAACGGCGACCACGGCTGCAATACGTCGGTCTGCTGGCTGGGTAAATCGGGCGAGACGCTAGAGTAATAGGCTATGTTATCGACATCATGCTGATAGCGAGTGCTTACAACCGATAAGATATCGGCCTCGCCATTCAGCTCATCAAGGTGTATCACGCCCGAGTGAAAAGCATGGTTCAACGGGGAAACCCACAGCCAGCCATCCAACAAGCGATGCAGCAACAGACGGTGAGTTTCAAGCCCAGCCCGCTGCGCCATCGCCCGAAGCGCACAGGTTGAAACCTCAAGCACATCGGGGTGTAGCCCCGCGCTATTCAGGCATGCCAGCCAGTGATCGACCTCCTGTCGGCGCGCGGCCGTCACCAGCAGCGAACCCCGCATCTGCGGATCTTCCCGATAGTCTATCGCCAGCGATTCGCTGCTGATCGGTAGCTTACGAGCCGCCAGGGTTTCGATGTAGAGGCTACGCTCCGGCTCCTGTAAACGCGGGTCGGGCATCGGTAAATGGTGCTGTAAAATCAACTGAGCAGGGAACCCTACCCGTAGCGAAATATGTCCAGGCAGTAAACGACGCCATGTTCGCAAGGCCTCACAAAGTGCCTCAGTATGGTGTAGACTACCCGTGCGCAAGGTGTCGTCTGGTAGCGGATATTGCCACCAGTGACGAAGCTGCCAGCCATCGCGGCGGCGCTGAACCGCCAGCGCACGCATGAAGCCGTTTTGTATATCAACGCCAACCCGCCAGATGTGATAACCCATGTTCAACCCGATTTCCTTATCCAATAAACATATCCACAGTGCTGGCTTACCTTTATACTAGCGCCCGGTTGTTTATAAACTGTCCAAACGCTACTGAATGGAAAATCCCAGGTGAAGTTCGTAAAGTATCTACTCATCCTTGCAGTCTCTTGCATTCTGCTGGGAGCTGCCTCGATATACGGTTTGTACCGTTATATCGAACCCCAACTGCCCGATGTCGCCACGCTGAAAGACGTTCGGCTGCAAACGCCTATGCAGGTTTACAGCGCCGATGGCGAACTGATCGCTCAGTTTGGTGAAAAACGCCGTATCCCACTCAAGCTGGATCAGGTTCCCCCTGAGTTGGTACACGCTTTTATCGCGACCGAAGACAGCCGCTTCTATGATCACCACGGTGTCGATCCCGTCGGGATCATCCGCGCCGCGTCTATCGCGCTCACATCGGGTCACGCCTCTCAAGGGGCGAGTACCATTACGCAGCAGCTCGCCAGGAACTTCTTCCTGAGCCCGGAACGCACCCTGATTCGTAAGATCAAGGAAGTGTTTCTGGCT
This sequence comes from Pectobacterium sp. HCp5_1, assembly GCF_032905925.1. NCBI lineage: Bacteria > Pseudomonadati > Pseudomonadota > Gammaproteobacteria > Enterobacterales > Pectobacteriaceae > Pectobacterium > Pectobacterium sp. HCp5_1. The sequence continues at coordinate 43,854 of NZ_JAUMIO010000022.1, read as the reverse complement.
ATCCGTATTGAGCAGTTGCTGACCAAGGATGAAATCCTTGAGCTTTATCTGAACAAGATTTACCTCGGCTATCGCGCTTATGGCGTTGGCGCAGCGGCACAGGTTTACTTTGGCCGCCCTGTTGACCAGTTGACGCTGAGCGAAATGGCGATGATCGCCGGTCTGCCGAAGGCACCATCGACGTTCAACCCGCTCTATTCCTACGACCGTGCCGTTGCCCGCCGCAACGTCGTCCTTGCACGTATGAAGGATGAAAACTACATCACCCAGTCGCAATACGATGCGGCACGTAACGAAAAGCTGGTCGCAAATTATCACGCACCGGATATTTCGTTCTCCGCCCCGTATGTCGCAGAAATGGCACGACAGGAGATGGTCAAACGCTACGGCGAAGATGCTTATAACGACGGTTATAAGGTCTACACGACGGTCACCAAAAAATTGCAAACCGCCGCACAGGATGCGCTGCGTAATAACATCCTCGCCTATGACATGCGCCACGGTTACCGCGGCCCGAGCAAAGTGCTCTGGAAGGTAGGCGAAGGCGTCTGGGATCAGGCGAAGATGATTGCCGCCCTGAAAGCGTTGCCGGTCTACGGCCCGCTCTATCCGGCCATCGTCACCAGCACTACGGCTGACAACGCGATTGCGATCCTGTCTGACGGCAGCAACATTGCCCTGCCGATGGCGGGCATGCGCTGGGCACGTGCCTACCGTTCCGATACGCAGCAAGGGCCAACACCGAAGCGCGTCACGGACGTGGTACAGGCCGGTCAGCAGGTCTGGGTCCGTAAAGTGAACGATGACTGGTGGCTGGCACAGGTGCCGGACGTCAACTCTGCCATTGTCTCGCTTAACCCGAAAAATGGTGCGATAGAAGCGCTGGTTGGCGGTTTTGACTTTAACCAAAGCAAATTCAACCGTGCGACGCAGGCACTGCGTCAGATTGGTTCCAACATCAAACCGTTCCTGTATACCGCTGCGATGGACAAAGGTTTAACGCTGGCAACGATTCTGAACGACGTACCGATCACCCGTTGGGATGCTGGTGCAGGCTCTGACTGGCGGCCGAAAAACTCACCGGCAACCTACGATGGTCCGATCCGTTTGCGTCAGGGGCTGGGTCAATCCAAAAACGTAGTGATGGTACGTGCCATGCGTGCGATGGGCGTGGACTATGCCGCGGATTACCTGCAACGCTTCGGTTTCCCGGCACAGAATATCGTCCATACCGAATCGCTGGCGCTGGGCGCGGCCTCATTTACCCCGCTACAGGTCGTACGTGGTTATGCCGTCATGGCAAACGGCGGCTATCTGGTAGACCCCTATCTGATTAGCAAGATAGAGAACGAAGTGAGTGGGACGGTGTTTACCGCGACGCCGAAAGTGGTCTGTGATACCTGTAATCTACCGCTGGTTTACGGTGAAACGCCACGATCTCCGGTGTTAGCGACCACTAACGTTGAAGATGTTGCCACGTCAAACGAAGCGCCGCCGGTAGGCCTGCCGCAGCCAGAACTGGAACCTGTTACGCCAGAAGCCGCACAGCAAAGCGCTGCACAGCCTTATGCACCGCACGTGATCAACACACCGTTGGCGTTCCTGATTAAAGATGCGCTGAACAGCAACGTCTTTGGCGAACCGGGCTGGATGGGAACGGGCTGGCGTGCGGGCCGTGAGTTGAAACGTCGTGATATCGGCGGTAAAACCGGTACAACGAACAGTTCCAAGGATGCCTGGTTCTCCGGCTATGGCCCGAATCTGGTGACTTCAGTCTGGATCGGCTTCGACGATCACCGTCGCGATCTGGGTGCCAGCAGCGCATCTGGCGTCATCAAAGATCAGATCTCCGGTTATGAAGGCGGTGCGAAATCAGCGCAGCCTGCGTGGGATGATTTCATGAAAGCCGCGCTGGATGGCGTACCGGAACAACCGCTGACGCCGCCGCCTGGCATTGTCAGTGTGGTCATTGACCGCAGCAGCGGCAAACTGTCCAACGGTGGCGGGAATAGCCGCTCCGAATACTTCATTGACGGTACACAGCCGAAAGAATATGAAGTACATGAAGTCGGCACCACGCTGATGGATAACGGACAAAGCGAAGAATTATTCTAGCCAACGTTCGATAGCGTTACACTGACAAAGAGGGCACCAGAAACGGTGCCTTCTTTTTTGGCTATGATGAATCAGGAAATTAGCGAGGTGTGCGGCGCAGCCAGTCGTGGGCCAGAAACAGCGCGCTGACATTACGCGCTTCTCGGAAATCAGGCTCTTGCAGCAACGACATCATGTTATCTATCGGCCAGCGGACTTGCGGCATCGGCTCCGGCTCATCGCCTTCCAGACTCTGCGGATACAGCCCACGCGCCACAACGATATTCATCTGGCTGGAAAAATAGGAGGGAGCCATCGTTAACGTCGCCAGCAACTCCAGCTTTTCCGCCCCAAAACCGACTTCTTCCATTAGCTCGCGGTTAGCGGCTTCGAAAACCGTTTCGCCGGGATCGATCAGCCCTTTGGGAAAGCCCAGTTCGTACTCTTCAATGCCGACGGCGTATTCACGGATCAACAACAGTTCATCATCAATGATCGGGACAATCATCACCGCCTGTCGGCCGCTTGGGCGCATCCGTTCATAAACCCGACGTACCCCGTTGCTAAATTCAAGATCGACGGATTCCACATTGAACAGGCGCGAATGCGCTACCGTTTCTACCTTGAGGATTTTAGGTTTTTTCAGGTTATGACTCATTGATGCCCCCCAGAGAGTTACGACCAGAACGGCACCTTAGCCCAACGCGCATGAGAGACTGCGTTTATCGCAGCCTGAATATGCCATGCTGTTGAATAAGAAGAGATCGTAAATATGCTTTTTTGATTCTGTTCACATTGTGCGTTAACAGTCACCTTCGCTGCAACTATCGTGACGATGAATTTACGTGTGGGCAACATGAAGGATACATCCTGTATGAGAAATCACCAGAAAAAGTCAATAACTTAAAAAAAATAGGAATATCCTCATTCAAGAGGCGTTTTTTGCTTGTTACTATCATCACCTTATGCGATTAATTCCATTCACAATTACGTTATTAATCTAAGAAAACAATGCCATACGGGTTATCATCGATTGTATAATTTTGTTAAACTCCGACGAGAACAAGGAGCATCGCGTTTTGGAATGGAGATGAGATGAGCACAATATTTACCCTATTGGCGATATTGCTTGCCTGTCTGATCGCTGTCGGAGGTGTTATCGCCTACCGTATGCGACACCGTTTCTTCTCCGCTCCGCCGTTACCCGTTTCGCAATCGCTTCCCCGACGGTTAACTGAAGACGAACGGATCGCGATTGAGCGTTATCTGGCTCAGGAAAACAGCCAGCAAACCACGCCGCTTGATACCCCCAACGAGCAGCCAAAACTGCCGCGTTCCCTGCAAAGTAATCGGGTTTACCCCATCACCCATACGATTACACGCTATGGTCTGAGCACTGATACTCAGAATAAGTGGCGCTACTATATTGATACGCAGGAAGTCCATCTGCCGCCCAGTTGGGAACCATTCATTACCGAAAATAACACCGTCGAACTGATTAAGACGCGCTCGATCCCGCTGGTCATTTCCTTGAATGGACACTCGCTAACCGAATGTCTCGACGATCGTCCACTCGCCCCACTGCCGAGCGAAGTCCCTGTCCCGAACGCCTCCATCCGTCAGGAAGGGAGTGAGCATGCCGAGTTGGTCACTATCCGTAAGGAAACACGTGAAGAACACGCCATGCACCACTCTGGGGGCTTGAAGGAAACCGCCGTGCTCTGCGTGTCTTTCTTGCTTTTGTTCATCAGTCTGAATAGCCCTATCGCCCTACTCCCCTGGCTGATCGGTACCGCATCATTATTAGCAGGCTGGAGCCTGTGGCAACTTTTCCGCTCGCCGTCCGCTCAGGAATTACGCGATGTGCACTGCCTTCACGGCACGCCGCAAGGCTTGGGTCTGTTTGGCGAATCCAATCAGGGGCCGCTCGGCAATATCTCACTCGGTAATATCGATCTGATTTACCCGCCTCACTGGCAGCCTTATATCACGCAGGATCTCGGGCGAAAAACAGATGTCGATATCTATCTCAACCGACAGGTGATCCGTCAGGGAGAGCACCTGTCGCTGCATGATGAAGTGAAACATTTCCCGCTACAGCGCTGGGGCAGAAATCTACTGCTGGCCGCTGGTTCTCTGCTCAGCCTGATTTTGCTCGTCACTAACGTACAGCTTGAACTGCCGCTCAAGCTAAGCCTGGCCTGGCTTCAAGGCGCACAGCGCATTCAGGTCACGCAGGTTAGCGATCTGGAAACCGCTCAGCTCCGCATTGGCGACACGCTGGCTGTCCGTGGCAACGGCATGTGCTACGTGTCCGCAGGCATTCATCCCGTTTCCGCACCGTCGTCCTATGCGTTCAGCCCTTTTGACTGTTCCGCCATTTACTGGAATAAAGCTGCGCCGCTGCCATTACCGGAATCCGAGACGATTGAAAAAGCCTCTGCACTGCTGAAATCCGTCAACAGCCAGCTCCATCCGCAAGCGGAAAAAGAAGGTCAGGTTAACTCTCAGTTAGCGTCTACGATCCAGAAATCAGGTCTGATCCTGATGAAAAACTTCGCTGAAGTTGTCCTGAGAACACAAGATTTGTGTCGGCAGGAAAACGATTGCTCTCGCCTGAAAAATGCGCTGGTGAATCTAAGCGACGTCAAGAACTGGAATACACTGGTAAAAGACGCCAATTCTGGCACGCTGAAAGGTATGAATGTGGTGCTGCCTGCCGTCAGCGCAGAAACGCTGGAATCCTTGGTCAACAGTTCTACCGATCAATTCTTCTATCAGGAAATCAATAACGCGGCAGATTCGCTGAACAGCCCGCCGCCCGGTGGATTCCTGATTCGCAGCGACGAAGGCCGACAGTTCGTTAGCCATCCTCTTCCTCCGATGCCGCTGAATGAATATCGTCCATCGGACCAGTGGCAGGAACTCCAGCGGCTTTCCGCGATGCTGTTGCATACACCGTTTAATGCCACGGGCGTGATCACGCAGCTGAATACCGATGCCAACGGAACCCAGCACATCAGCCTGCACAGCGAACCTGACGTGATTACCGTTTGGCGCTATCTCGGCACGTGTCTGCTGCTGCTGCTCTTTTCTGCAACGTTTATCGTTAATGCGGTTTTGACCGGTATTAAGATGCGTAAAAGCCAGAAGCGAGTGACCGATATTCAGCGCTATTACGCCTCACGGTTCAATATGATGACGAATGCGTTCCCGGATAATCGCCCACAGCTCCCCCGCTAACGGCATCGTGCCCGCTCTGTGGTTATGCTAACCTAGCGGCCGTCACTCTTGTCACAATTGCATTGCGCGTCTTCTGCTGCATCACCCCTATAGCACGACGCGACATCTGGAGTCGTTATGAATCCCCACGTTAACTGGCACGGCATCGACACCGTGATACTGGATATGGATGGCACGCTGCTCGATCTGGCGTTTGACAGCTATTTCTGGCTTCAACTGGTGCCGCAGTCGCTCAGTGAAAAACGTCGCATCAGCCTTGAACAGGCGCACCAGCTTATCGAACAGGAGTACCGGGCCGTTCAGCACACGCTAAACTGGTACTGTTTCGATTACTGGTCAGAACGTCTCGATCTGGATATCTATCAAATGACGACGGATATCGGCACGCGAGCCCGATTGCGCGATGACACGACGCCGTTTTTAGCGGCGCTGCGCGAATGCGGTAAAGAGACGATTCTGCTGACCAATGCCCATCCACACAGTCTGGCGGTAAAAATCGAACACACTGGGCTGGATCAGCACCTTGATTTATTACTTTCCACCCATACTTATGGGTATCCGAAAGAGAATCAGCGCTTGTGGCAGGCCGTACAGCAGCAGACTGGCTTCAACCCCGCCAGAACGTTATTCGTGGATGACAGCGAACCGATTCTGGATGCCGCGAAAACGTTCGGTATCCATTACTGTCTGGGCGTGCGTAATCCCGATTCCGGCCAGCAGGAAAAGGCATTCCTGCAACATCCGTCAATGAACGACTACCTTGCGCTGCTACCAGCCCTGCGCCACTCCGTTAACGCAGGGTAATGCAGGTGGCCTGAGGGGGAAACACGGAGATGAGGTTCCCGCAGGGATGCCTCGCGCCGTGGTCGCCCCCAGTAACGCGATCCTTAAACGATCGGCATTAGGGTAATCAGGGGGATTTATGGTGAAAGCTACCGAACAGGCCGACGACGCCGTTCGTCTGGACAAATGGCTTTGGGCCGCCCGTTTCTATAAAACCCGGGCGATAGCTCGCGAAATGATCGACGGCGGCAAAGTGCACTATAACGGGCAACGCGGTAAGCCGAGCAAACAGGTCGAACTGAATGCCGAGATCAAACTGCGTCAGGGCAATGATGAACGCACCGTAGTCATTTTAGCCGTCAGCGGCCAGCGCAGAAGCGCGACAGAGGCGCAGGCGCTGTATCAGGAAACAGCCGCAAGCATTGAGAAACGAGAAAAGCTGGCACAGGCGCGGAAAATGAATGCGCTGACGATGCCACACCCCGATCGCCGCCCTGATAAAAAAGAGCGACGCGATCTGATTAAATTTAAATACAGCGATCAGGAATAACGCTCCGCTCTTCATTTGTTGGTCATCAAACTGCTGACAATAGAGAGAAGACCCAGCGATTGCCGCACCACTCATCGCCGCACTACTCATCTCCGCACAACGACGAGAAAATATTATGGCTCATGACCAACTACATCGTTATCTGTTTGAAAATTATGCCGTTCGTGGCGAGTTGGTGACAGTTAACGAAACGTATCAACGTATTTTGACCAACCACGACTACCCAGCTGCGGTACAAACGCTGCTGGGCGAAATGCTGGTTGCCACCAGCCTGCTAACGGCCACGCTGAAATTCAGCGGCGATATTACCGTTCAGCTTCAGGGCGATGGCCCACTGAAACTGGCGGTGATTAACGGTAACCACCAGCAGCAGATGCGCGGCGTTGCCCGTCTGCAAGGGGATATCGCACCGGGGAGTTCGCTGAAAGAAATGGTCGGCAATGGCTATCTGGTCATTACCATTACGCCGACTGACGGCGAGCGTTATCAGGGCGTCGTCGGTTTAGAAGGTGAAACCGTGGCCGAATGTCTGGAGAGCTATTTCCAGCAGTCCGAACAGTTGCCGACACGGCTGTTTATCCGCACTGGTCCACACGACGGGAAGCAGGCAGCCGCAGGCATGCTGCTCCAGGTGTTGCCCGCACAGGATGCCGATCGTAATGATTTTGATCATCTGGCACAGCTCACCACAACGGTTAAAGCCGACGAGCTGTTTACCCTGCCTGCCACCGAGGTGCTGTACCGCCTTTATCATCAGGAAGAAGTCACCGTGTATGAGCCGCAGGATGTCGAGTTCCGCTGCCACTGTTCGCGCGATCGTTGCGCAGATGCATTAATGACGCTGTCCGATCAGGAAGTGAATGAGATGATCGAGCAGGACGGTGAAATCGATATGCACTGTGACTATTGCGGTACGCACTACCTGTTTAATTCGCTGGACATCCGCGCCATACGGCAGGACTCATCAGGAAACCTGTTGCATTAATCTTTTTAACGGGTACGAAAGTACCCGTTTTATTTTGCTTATTTTCCCATCTGTAAACCGCCGTGATTATTTTTCAAACACCCTAAATAAGCAAAGTTATTAATGAATTTATTTAATTTTATGATTGCTATCGCGGTTAAAATAAGCTCACTCCCTACAATGTTTAGTAGTACGACTATAACTTGAGGAGTAGCAACATGCTGATCAACGGTCTTACCCCGCAAGCCCTGACGGCTTATGGAATCCACGATGTCCGCGATATTGTCTACAATCCCAGCTATGACCTGCTTTTTGAAGAAGAACGCTCCCCTACCCTACAAGGCTATGAACGCGGCATCGAAACCCAACTGGGTGCGGTAGCCGTCGATACCGGCATCTTTACCGGCCGTTCCCCGAAAGATAAATACATCGTGCGCGATGACGTCACCCGCGACACCGTGTGGTGGTCCGATCAAGGCAAAGGTAAGAACGATAACCACCCCTTGAGCCAGGAAACCTGGACGCACCTGAAGCAGCTGGTCACCACACAGCTGTCCGGCAAGCGGTTGTTCATCATCGATGCCTTCTGCGGTGCTAACCCAGACAGCCGCCTCAGCGTACGTTTCGTCACGGAAGTGGCGTGGCAGGCGCATTTCGTCAAAAACATGTTTATCCGCCCGAGCGATGAAGAACTGGAAGGCTTTGAACCAGATTTCATCGTGATGAACGGTGCAAAATGCACCAACCCGAACTGGCAGGAACAGGGGCTGAACTCCGAAAACTTTGTCGCGTTCAACCTGACAGAACGCATCCAGCTGATTGGCGGCACCTGGTACGGCGGCGAAATGAAGAAAGGGATGTTCTCCATCATGAACTACCTGCTGCCGCTGAAAGGCATCGCTTCCATGCACTGTTCGGCAAACGTCGACGAAAAAGGCGATGTGGCGGTCTTCTTTGGCCTGTCCGGCACGGGTAAAACCACGCTGTCCACCGATCCGAAACGCCAGCTGATTGGCGATGACGAGCACGGCTGGGACGACGACGGCGTCTTCAACTTTGAAGGCGGCTGCTATGCCAAAACCATCAAGCTGTCTAAGGAAGCAGAGCCGGATATCTACGGTGCCATCAAACGCGATGCGCTGCTGGAGAACGTCACCGTGCTGGCAGACGGCACCGTGGACTTCAACGACGGTTCCAAAACCGAGAACACCCGCGTCTCTTACCCGATCTACCACATTCAGAATATCGTTAAACCGGTCTCCAAAGCGGGCCATGCCACGAAAGTGATCTTCCTGACGGCGGACGCGTTCGGCGTGCTGCCACCAGTTTCCCGCCTAACGTCCGATCAAACGCAGTATCACTTCCTGTCCGGCTTTACCGCCAAACTGGCAGGAACCGAGCGCGGCGTGACGGAACCGACACCGACCTTCTCCGCTTGCTTCGGCGCGGCATTCCTAATGCTGCACCCGACGCAGTACGCTGAAGTGCTGGTGAAACGCATGAAGGCGGCTGGCGCACAGGCCTATCTGGTGAACACCGGCTGGAACGGCAGCGGCAAACGTATTTCCATTAAGGATACGCGCGGGATTATTGACGCCATTCTGAACGGCAGTATTGATGATGCAGAAATGCAGACGCTGCCTGTCTTCGATTTGGCGATTCCAACCTCGCTGCCCGGTGTCAATCCTGACATTCTCGACCCGCGTGATACCTACGCCAGCGTCGAACAGTGGCAGGAAAAAGCGGACGATTTGGCGCAGCGCTTTATCACCAACTTCGATAAGTACACCGATGCACCAGCGGGTGCTGCGCTGGTGAAGGCAGGGCCGAAGCGGTAACGACAGGTAAGAAAACCATTACGAAAAAGGCGCGGAATCCGCGCCTTCAGATCGTTGACAACCTATTTGCCGAATGAAAACGGGAGTAACGGAATAGAAGAGTAAAGCGTTTGCGCCATGGATGGCGCAAGCCGAGCGTACATGGACGTATTCACAGCGTCTTTACGATCTATCCGTTACTACCGCTCGACGGTCTTTGGCGTAATCTAAGAAAGGCGCGGATTCCGCGCCTTTCTTATTCATGCCGGTGCTGCACAAAATGCTTATGACTCTTTCACGGCACCCGCATCTGCTACCGCGACGTCCGATAGAAGCGGCAGATACGCGCGGACGCAGAGCCCACCGCGTTCGCTTCTGCCAACATCCAGCACGCCATTGTGCGCATCGATAATACGCTGCACAATCGCCAGCCCAAGCCCTGTACCGCTAGTGGTTCGTGCGCTATCGCCACGCACAAACGGCTGGAACAGGTGCTGTAACTGATCGGGCGCGATGCCTTCTCCGTCGTCTTCTACCTGAAACCAAACGCGCTGTAGCTCACGTCCAGTACTGACTTTTATCCAGCCGTTCCCGTAACGCGCCGCATTCACGACCAGATTCAGCGCCGCGCGTTTGATCGAAAGGGAGCTAATGCGCACCAGCAGTTCGCCGGTAGCAAAATCGCTGTCGATCTGGCGTTCATAACCGCTTTCCGATGCCACCACTTCGCCCATAATGGCGTTCAGGTCGGCCACTTCCGTCTGCATTTCCTGACCGGTACGCAGGTAGTCGAGGAACTGCTCAATAATCGCATTACACTCTTCAATGTCCTTATTGATCGACTCCGCCAGATAGTCATCTTCCTTGCCCATCATTTCGGTCGCCAGACGAATTCGCGTCAGCGGCGTACGCAGATCGTGGCTGACGCCCGCCATCAGCAGCGTGCGGTCATCGGCCAGCAGCTTCACGCCGGAGGCCATCTGGTTAAAGGCACGCGTCACGGAACGCACTTCGGAAGCGCCATATTCACGCAGCGGCGGCGGAATAATGCCTTTACCGACCTGCAAAGCCGCATGCTCCAGCTCAACCAAGGGTCGGTTCTGCACCCGAATAAATAGCCACGCGCCGCCAATCACCAACAGCATTATCGCCAGCGTATAGCGGAAGAGCGGCGAGAAATCGCCCTGATGAATTTCGGTGAGGGGAACGCGCACCCAGATATCCGGTGACAGCCAGGTTTTCAGCCACACCACCGGCGTATTCTTGCTGACTTCAACCCGCACATCCGTCGGGCCGCCCAGCTGTTGCGCCATCTGGTCACTCAGAAACTTGTAGTGCTGGGCCCAACGCAGGCCGCTTTCCTCCGCCGCCGCATTGGTGTACAGCGATATACCCAATTCGCGGTAAATCTCACGCCGGAACGCAGGCGGCACCTCAAGCGTGGAGCCATCTTCCAGTTGCAGACTGTCCGTCATCAGCATTCTTACTTCGTATGCCAGCACTTTATTGAACTGCTGCAAACTCGGCAGAATCGCGAAGTTGAGCACCACCAGATAGGTGGTGACCAAACTGACAAACAATAACGTGACAATCAGTAGCAACGTCCGTGCAAATGAGCTGCGCGGAGAAAAACGCCATTGCATCATGCCTTACTGCCGTCCGGGACAAACACGTAGCCAAGACCCCACACGGTCTGGATATAGCGCGGGTGCGCCGGATCCTCTTCCACCATGCGGCGCAGACGAGAAATTTGTACGTCGATGGAACGCTCCATCGCGCTGTATTCACGACCACGGGCCAGGTTCATCAGCTTATCGCGAGACAGCGGCTCGCGCGGATGGCTCACCAACGCCTTAAGCACGGCAAACTCGCCGCTGGTTAACGGCATCGGTTCATCATCGCGGAACATTTCGCGCGTACCCAGATTCAGCTTGAATTTACCAAACGCGATAATGGCTTCTTCCTGCGATGGCGCGCCCGGCAGTTCGTTCGCCTGACGACGCAGCACCGCACGGATGCGAGCCAGCAGTTCACGCGGGTTGAAAGGTTTAGGAATATAATCATCCGCGCCGATTTCCAGCCCGACGATACGATCGACTTCTTCCCCTTTTGCCGTCACCATAATGATCGGCATCGGATTGCTCTGGCTACGCAAGCGACGGCAGATGGACAGCCCATCTTCGCCCGGCAGCATCAGATCCAGCACCATAAGGTGAAAGGATTCACGGGTCAGTAAACGGTCCATCTGTTCAGCATTGGCTACGCTACGTACCTGAAAACCCTGCTCAGTCAGATAACGCTCTAACAGCGCCCGCAAACGCATGTCGTCATCTACAACCAGAATTTTATAGTTTTCTTGCATTCTCTTTCTCCAAAGGCGTAATAGCGCCGACGATGCTATTGTTCAGAAACATACGAATTACTGACAGTCGTTTCTGGTATACATTCTAGGCAAAATTGTTACAAAGCATATTAAAATTCGTGTAATCAATCATTTCCTGTGCTCTTAGGCATGAAATAATCGGCGATTAATGACGATTGCGGTTAGCGAAGATTGTCGTTTACGAAGATTGTCGTTTACGAAGATTATAGTAACGCAGCCGCCAATAAAAAGGCGCGGTAGCGGCGAATATCCTCCATCAGACATTCCACGTTCGACATATCGACATATCGACATTTTCAGAGGGAAGCAGGAACTGCACGGGCGTAAGAGCAATCTGGTAGGTCATACTTTCAAACACGCTCAACCTCCTGACATAAACACTCTCGTATCGCTCCGGCCAGTGCACCGGAGCCGACGGTGAGTGACTTACTGCGCAAGACTGACGAAATAGCCCGGTTGGTAATCAACCGGCAGGAACTGCTGGTGAAGCTGGCGGAAGGTGTCATCCGCGTTGAGATCGCGGAATAAGTCTGGGTGGAACCACTCGGCCAGTTGCTGAATGGCGATAAAGTCATACGGGCCGTTGTAAAACTGATGCCAGATGGCATGAAATGCACGCTGCTGCTTGGCGATGCTGTTGGTGTAGGCCGGACGTCCCAGAAACCATTCGAGACGCTTACGTCCTTCCGTCATATCCTGCCCCGGCCCCAGACCAATCCAGCGTCCGCCGGGCACGAAGGCTTCAAAGTTGCCGCTGGTGATCACTACAATTTCCGGGTTTTCCACAATCACCTGTTCAGGGTGCATCTGCATAAAGGTGCTCGGCGCATTCTTCGCAGCAACGTTATCGCCACCGGCCAATTGCACGAATTTACCGAAGTTATCCGGGCCGAACGTCAGGCAGCATTCATCGGTATAGCCCCCCAGTCGCTCAATAAAAACGCGCGGGGAACGCGGTTTTTTCGCCGCCAGCACATCGGAAACGCGTTTTAGCTGCGCCTCACGGAATGCGAGAAAGGCTTCGGCACGTGCTTCCTGATTAAACAGCTTGCCGAACAGACGCATGGTAGGCGCCGTGTTTTCCAGCGGGTGATAGCGAAAATCGACATACACAATCGGAATGCCGACGCTGTCCAGTATCCGGTCATAACCCGCATCGACAATCGACCGCTGCGCCTCAATGTTCATAATGATGACGTCAGGCTTCAGCGACACCGCCTGCTCCACGTCAAACGTGCCCTTTTCCGTGCCATCAAACGTCGGGATTTTTGCCAGTTGAGGGAAGCGGTCACGATACTGGTGCCACGTGGCAGGATCGGACTGAATCAGATCGCGCTTCCAGGCGACAATCCTTTTCGCCGGGTCTTCCCTGTCGAGCATCGCAACCAGATAAAGCTGACGCCCCTCCCCCAGCATGACACGCTGCACCGGCGTCTTGACTCTCACCTCGCGCCCCAGCACGTCCTTGATGACAGTGGAGGTTTGTGCGGTTTGTTCAGCCTGCCCCGCCAGCGGCGACAGGCCGACCATCAACAGCGCGCTCAGCAATAACCGACGGCAACATTGCCGCGTCCAACGATTACACATTTTCGATATTTCCCTTCGTCGAGAGAGAGTCATGTTTTTCCGCCTGTATCCGCAGGCGTCGTAGCAGCATCAGCGCGACCAGGAAGGTCACCAGATACGCGGCACCAACGCAGAAGAACAGCGAACGTAATCCGGGGGAGTAGAGAACCAATCCGCCCAAAGCAATGCCCAGAATCGAGGCAAACTGGCTGACGCTTTGCGCCACGCCGAGTATGTAACCCTGCTGTCCGGCCCCAGCCGCGCGGGAAATCAGCGCCATCAGCACGGGCGTCGTCGCCCCCAACAGCACGCCCCACAGGAAGTACAGCGGGATGAAAATCGTAATATTCAGGATCGTAGCAGCCGTCAACGTCACGATGGCGCAGGCCAGCATGACCACACACAGGCGGCTCAACGTCTGCGACAGCGAGAGATTTTCAAAATAGCGCGCCCACAGCGACGCGGAGACAATCACGCCGGTCGCCTGCAAGCCATAACACAGCCCGATAACCCACTTATCCACCTGAAAGAAGCCATCCAGATAGAGGGAAAACGGCGTTTGCGGGATCATACGGCTGGTCAGCAGTAGGCCAGAAATCAGCAGCAGACCGGGAATCGGCGACAGCGCCCAAAGCCGCCTGCTGGGAATGATTTTCGCCTGCGCATCCGCTGGCGGAACAACGGGAGCCTCAGGGGCGACATGCGGCAGGAAAAGTGCCACGGTGATGCCGCACAGCGCGCAGAGGATCGCCGCACTCAGGTTGATCCAGAAGAAGTTCAGATAATCGAGGATCAGCCCACCGACAATCGCTCCCAGCAGCGATCCCACATTGGTGGATACCTGAAGCCAGGCAAACAGTCGCGTGCGCTGTAGCGGACTGACTACCGCGACGCCATACGCCTGCGCGGGCGCAATATAGCCCGCACAGGCACCCTGAATAAAACGCAGCGCGACTATCGTCCAGATGTCGTTTGCCCACGCCAGCCCGAGCTGGGTTAGCGCCAGCCCAAACAGCGCGCGGATCATCATGGCTTTGTTGCCCAGCCGGTCGCCCATCCGTCCCCAGAAGGCGCTGGTCAGCATAATGCCCAGCATCGGCCCGACGTACACGGCAATCCCCGCGATACTCAGTTCCGCACCGGACGACATACTTTCCAGATGCAGCGGCCAAAACGGCCCGCTCATCTCCATCGCCCCCATCGCCACCAGCTGTACAACAAACATAAAGTGGATGATGAACGCGACCTGTCCGCTCAAGCGCATGCGCCAGCCCCTTCTGGTTCCACGGCGTCATCCGGCCTCATTCCCGCTACGGTCATCACGTCAATTCATCTCATCCGTCAGCCAGTGCGGCGGGAAATAGTCGGGACGATCCTGCGTAGATATTCCCATGTAATCGCTGCACCACCGGTAGACTTCCTCAATGTACGGCACGCTAACGGCCAAATTCTCCGCAATCGCCACCAGCAGGCTCAGGCCGTAGGCAATATCCTCCTGAAACACCCGATGCTGAGTATCAAACACGTACCCACCAGCGTCATGTTTTCGCAGCGGCAGACCGATGCCGTGATAAGCCTGATTGGTACGCAGCACGGAAAGCATCGTGTGCGCATCGGCAATCTGATCGCCATAGGCATCGATAATCTCCTGCTTGAGCGGCAGCACCGAATCCAGCCGCACGCCAAGCCGCGTCTCCAGCGCCGCACACAGCCGCTGGTTCTCCTCGTCCATGCGTTCCAGATAATAGGCACCGAGTTCCGGGCAATCATTCCACCAGCATAGCGGCTGCAAGAGCGGTCGGGCATGCCACTGCCCGTAAGGACCGATCAGGCCATAAATCACCGCACTGTGCATAATCGGGTTACCCGGCGTCAGCGTGATCTCCAGATAATCCGGCAAGAGCACCACCGGCGCGGCATAAAGCCGTTGCAGCAGCGCTATCAGCGCCTGCTGGCTCGCAGCCGTTTCGCGCCGATGCGTGGCGACATACAGCGTGGCCTTTTCACCGCCCATTTTGATCGACTGGCCCGGCAGCAAATCAAACGCAATGTGTGCGACGTCCTTCATGCCCCAAATTACCACGTTTGGGCGCGCGGCCAGCTCACGTTCGGCCAGCCAGTCAAAGCCGCAAAAGCCGGGGATCGCCCCGACGTACACCGGTTTATCGCGGGGAAGATGGGGAACGATCCGCGCCAGAAGATCGGCGCGGAAGTTGGCGGGAACGGTGATGATAACGATATCCGCATCGCGGCAGGCTTCCGCCGGATCGCAGGTCACGCAGTCCGGCGTCGCCGTCAGCGTCTCGCCATCCGGCAGCAGCGCGTGTAGCCGTTTACCGTGCTGCTGATAGGCTTCCGGCAGACGCGGATGGCTGCCCAACAGCGTCACCTTAACGTCTGGCCGTTGTTTAAACAGCACCGTGGCGAGATGGCCGGTCTTGCCGGCCCCGCAAATCACCACGTTAAGCGGCTGCCCGCTTAGCGTTTCGATCATCCTTGACTCCTTAGCTTGCCTGCTCCAGAGAAATCGCATTGCCCAGCCAGCGATCCAGATCGTGCCACACGCCGCTATCGATCAGGTTACGCGCCGCGAGCCACTCTTCGTTAAACACCGTGTGCAGATATTTCTCCCCGCCGTCGGCAATCGCCAGCACGACGTTGCCGCCGATGCGATCCTGATAGATCAGCTCCAGCGCTTTATAGATCACCCCGCCCGTCGAACCGCCGACCAGCAAACCGTAGTGTCGTGCGATATAGCGTGCCGTTTCAAACGCCTGCGCATCCGAAACCTGCTCACCACAGTCGATGCAGCTGTAATCCAGTACCAGCCCTACGGTATCACCCGCTGGCGTACCGGTGCCGGATTGATAGTAAGGCTTGCCGGGGTGGCCGAAGACGATAGAACCCACCGGTTCAACGGCAATGGTCGTGATATCCGGGTTATGGACTTTCAGACCGTGCGAAATGCCCGTCATCGAACCGCCGGTGCCCACGCAACCGACAAACGCGTCGATCTTGCCAATCTGGCTGAACAGCTCGCGGACAAAATCGGCATAGCCGCCCGCGTTCGCCGCGTTATCCGACTGGTTCATAAACACCGCGCCGGGTATTTCCTGCGCCAGCTGTGCCGCCATGCGCTGGCGTTCCACCACCGCCACTTCATCTTCGCCGTAGTCGCCGGAGACGTAGCGAATTTCCGCGCCGAGCGCGCGCATGATGGCGATTTTATCCTGTGCCGCGTGATGATCGACCACAGCGATAAAGCGCAGGCCGTATTCAATTGACGCCAGCGCCAACCCGATACCGGTATTCCCCGATGACGACTCGACAATGGTGCCACCGGGGCGGATTTTGCCTGACTTCAGCCCGGCGACAATCATGTTTCTCGCCATGCGATCCTTCATGCTGCCGCCGGGGTTGTTCTTCTCCACTTTTAAAAACAAACGCGTATCCCCATAGGGAACCGGAATTTGTATAACGGGCGTATTACCAATCAAATCAGTTACTTTATTCAGGATCATGGTTCTGCTCCATTCAGTTATCACTGGAAAAAATCAGCTCACCTTTCTTACCTTTGAACGCACACAGGCGCGCAGGCAGCGGATGCCGATGAAACGCGTTTTCCAGCAGGTCCATCTGGTATCCCGCCGTATTCGCGTAAATCAGTAAATCGCCTGACTGCGGCACGGTTCGAAAATGAATCAATCGGTTCGTAATGACATCGTCGTCCAGACAGCTGTGTCCGGCGATCCAGGCTTTGCCCGGTGCCAGAGGCGTGTCTTTTTTGACGGAAAAAACATGCAGAGGATCAATCAAAAACTCAGAGTTAAACCAGGTTTCACACGCGCTGAAGCTGCTGCCTTCCACAAACACGACGTGGTTGCCATCCGGCTGGCGGCGCGTGCGCGTGACGCGAAACACGGTAATCGCACTTTGGTCAGCGAGGCTGCGTCCCGGCTCTATCGCCAGAATCAGGCCGTGCCGCTTGAGCACGTCCGCTACGCGATCCTGTCCGATTGAGGCGGACAGGAATGTCTCAAGATAGTCGACAGCCGAGCGCTCACCGCCATACGGGTAAAACGAGGTTGGCACCTGACCGTGGCGGTAATCCGCCGCATTCTGCTTCGCTAAATAATCCTGATAGCGTGAAGCCGAAAGATATTGAATCGGCAATCCCCCGCCGATATCAATAATCGCGGGCTGCAATCCCTTTGAGCGTGCCCGCTCCAGTAATGGCAGTACCTCAGCAAATGCCGCCACTCGAGTATCGGGATCATAGCCGCCGAGATGGAAATGGAAGCCTTCCAGATGAAGCACAGCCTGTCTGGTGCTCAACGCCTCCAGACAGATTGCAACCTCATCGGCCAGCATGCCAAACCGACTGGCCTGCGCGAACGACGGGCGATAGCGCAGCAGAACCCGCACGGGCTCCGTCACGCGTAGTAAATCCGCCAGCGCGAGCACCTCGTCGAACTCTTCCGGTGAATCCAGCACGATAAGAGCGCGATGATGAACCAGCGCCGTCAGGAACTCACGCGTTTTGGCCGGGCCGGTGGCGCACAGCCGTGCGCCGTCGCAGCCTGCCCGCAGCGCATCTTTTAGTTCCTGTAAGCTGGAAACATCCACGCCGACGCCCGCGTTAACCGCCGCCTGTACCAGCCCCGGCGATTTGTTCACCTTCGCGCCGTAGTACAGGCGGCAATCCACGTCGTGATGCTGCAACACTGTCCGCAATGCCGCGATATTGTCGGCCACGGTGTGCGGCCAGACAATATTCAGCGGCGACCCATACTGCTCAACCAGCCACGACAGCCTTTGCGGCGAGTTGAAAAGAAACTGCTCAATCTCACTATCCAGATAAGGCGTCAGTCTCTCAGGCCAGTGGGCCTGCGCGACAGGGAGGGAAGACACTGCGGCAAAGCTAAACAGGTTGCTCATCGTTATCTCCTTAACGTTCGGTTCCTGAAAAATACCTATCCTTAGAAATCAACCGCGACGGACAGCATCAGCGTCCGCGGCGTTCCTTGCGATACCGTGCTGAACGACGTCACGCCAGACCAGTAATTGCGGTCAAAGGCGTTCAGGACATCCGCACGGAATGTGGTGGGCGCATTGTAGATTCGCGTCTTGTAACGCGCGCCGAAATCAACGGTGGTCCAGGAAGGAATAGACTGGGTATTGATGGTGTTGACGTTCTGCTTCCCGTTATGAGTAACGTTGGCGTTCAGCGTCAGATCGCGCAGGAACGGCAGGTCATATTCCACGCCTGCGTTCGCCTGAAAACGCGACGTGCCCGGCGCACGCTTGCCCTGTGCACCCGGCGTCACGCTTTTGGTCAGCTCGGCATCCAGCAGCATCACGCCACCGGTCAGGCGCAAATCCTCCAGCGGTGAACCGACGACATCCAGCTCGATACCCCGATTGCGCTGCTCGTTGGCATCGACAAACGTGCCGTTAACCAACGCGCCGCTCGGCTTGGTGATCTGGAAAACGCTTAGCGTGGAGATCGTTCCCAGCGCATCCACTTTTGCCCCGGCTTCATACTGTTTGCTCTTATACGGTGACAGCACTTGACCGGCGTTGCTCGCATTCGCAGGCGCAATATCTCCTTTGCTCAGCCCTTCAATATAATTGGCGTAGAGCGAGACGTGCTGCCAGGGTTTCACCACCACACCGACCATCGGCGTGATTGCATTTTTGTCGTAGGACGATGATGGCGCGCTATTACCAGGAACAAAGTTATCCGACTTGATCTGCTGATAACGCAGCCCGCCCGTCACTTGCAGCGCATCGTTCCAGAAGCCGAGCGTATCCGCCAGCGCGATACCTGACAGCGCAGTGGAAGAGCGTTTGCTAATCGTTGCAGGTGCGGGAATGTCAACGGAAGACATATATACGGGGTTGTAGATATTAGTATTGAGGTCTGGACCAATTACACTCGTTGTTGCATGACGATCCCGGTAATAACTGGTTTGGGCTGATAGTTTGTGTGTCACCGAGCCCGTTTCAACGTCAGCTCTAATACCCGTAGCTAGATTATAACGACTAACGGCGGCGCGGTAATTTACGAGATAGGAGGCATTACTACTCGTTCTACTCACATCGCCATTATTGTTGGTTACTTGCGGTACTTGCTCTGATAAACGACTGACATGTGCACCAGAACCGCCTAGATCGGTAAACCAGGTAACGTTATCCGCCAGATCGTATTCGGTATGCAGCAACACCGACTGATCTTTGGAGTGCCAGAATCCCCACGGCTGAGAGATATTGTTATTGCCATCCGGTGCGTCAGGCACGGTCACGCCCTGCGCGAACGAATAAGGGCGAGACGGCGCACGGGTTTTCAGGTGCTGAGTGATGAGATCCAACGTGGCGCGGAAGCGTTCTGAGGAGAAATCCAGCCCAAGCGAGCCGACCTGCGTGCGCTTGTCGCTGCCGTCCCACACCGTGTCGCCGTAGCCGTAATTCCCGTTAAAACGCACGCCGAGCAGATTGTTATTGTCCAGCGCATAGACGCGGGAAATATCCGCATGCTGTGTGAGTTGGGAATCAGACTGCCAGCTGGTCGTGAGGCGGGTCAGATTGCCGACGGTGGTCGGGCGTTTGGTGACGGCATTAATCACACCGCCCACGCTGCTGTTAGGCGACAGCCCATACAGCAGTGCCGACGGCCCTTTCAGCACTTCTACCCGCTCGATGTAGTCGGTCATCAACTGATAGTTAGGCGCAACACCGTAGACGCCGTTCATGGCGATGTCGCTCAGGTTTCCTTCATTGAGTGGAAAACCGCGAATGTAGTAGGAATCCAGCAGACCGCCCTGAGAACTGCTCACCCGCACCGATGCGTCATGCGCGACCACCTGCCCCAGCGTCTGTGCCTGTTTATTTTCAATAAACGATGAGGTCATGTTGCTGACGTTAAACGGCGTATCCATCACGTCCTTTTTGCCCAGCAGCCCGGTGCTGGACGACCGCGCCGACATGCCGCCCGCGACCAGCCCCTGCACGGCATCCGCGTCTCTAGCTTCCACCACGATAGTGGAATCATCGCGCTCGCCCGTTGCAGACTGCGCGGGTATCGCGATGCCGCTTAGCACCGCCGTTACGGCGATGGCCAACGCGGAAGGAATAGGAAAACGAGTCTTCCCGGTAGGTGGAGTGAAGTTCTTCCTGGCGTTCATCAACAAAGTTATCCATCTCAAAATGAGGAGTGAAAAAGATGCTCCCGTTTTCAGCCTGTGAGGCGGGAGCATCGCCATACATCACGATCCGATGCGGGTTTCTTCCTCTTCAATGAGGAAGGGATTGCTCAGACCGTGCTGAATCCGATAGTCGCGATATTCCTGGATGTGCATGCGCAGCAGCGAACGCGTATACCAGGGCTGGGTCATAAACATGTCGCGTTCGGTCTGCCACAGCTCGTCATCAACGCGCGACTTCACGGCGTCAAACGCCGCGGCGGTTTCTTCTTTCATCACCTGCCACAGCCGGGCATCGGCAAAGCCGTATTCCGCGCTGAGCGCCAGCGCCAATTCGTGCAGGTGGCTGACAAAGCAGGCATCGACGACAAACATCCGCACGGGTTCGATGTCGTCTTCAAAGACCGTGGGCAGAATGCCGGGCCAGACGTAGGGTTGCAGGTGATGACCGCGCTGACGCAGCAGCGGCGCATAGGTGCGCCCGTCGCCGAAATCACGGATTAATAATCCCTGCGCGACACCTTCCGGTGAAAAGAGGATCTGGCTGTTCTGCTGATGCGCTTCCAGCCCGATGCCGTACAGCAGATAGATAGCGATGACTGGCCGGGTTACGGCGCGGACGTATTGGCGGAACCACGCTTCGGGGCCAAGCCCGGACAGCGTCACCAGCTCGGTGAACAGCGGCTGCTCGCGGTGAGGCAGTGCCGTAAACAGCGTGGCGACGGTCACGGGCAGCGCGCCGTCGGTGCGTTCATAAATTCGAGCATCGCGGAAAACGACGGAGAGATGTTTGCCCGGCGCGTCATCCTGATGAACTGCGTGCTTGTAGTGGAACGCCGTCTCTTCGCGGAAAAACGCCAGCCTCTGCTCAAACCCGCCTTCCTGCGCCAGAATCGCTTCGATAATGGTGCTGATACGTGGCCCCATGTGGATGGATTTCGCCTGTAGGCTGCGCATTTCGCTGGTCATCCAGATGGCGACGGGCAGTTTGATGAAAGGGGAAGAAGGCGGTTCAACGGGCAAAACAGTACGGAACGACATACCCGGTAGCGTGATGAGATCGGGGCCGTCGGTAAGCAGAATCCCTTCGGCAATTTCATCCGCATAGTGGGATTTCACCCAGTTTTCCAAATGCCAACTGTGGATGGGCAGCGGGAGCCACTGCGTCTCATCCAGCCCTTGTTGATTCAGGCGCTGCTTCCAGTCCTGCCAGAGCGCGGGGAATGCCTGAGCAAACCACGAATGAAAATCATCGACGTGCGGCATGGATTCGACATACGCCATATCGCGGCGCAGCGCGGTAATACGCAGCGGCACGCGGGCGTTAAATTCGGGTGACAGCTGCTGGACGTCTTCGTCACTCAGTCCGGGGCGAGATTTCCAGGTCGGGTAGTAAGGGTGGCCTTCCAGCGCTCCCCACTGATCGAGAAACATGGCGGCATCGCGAATGCTGAGCTGCCGACGCAGCCACGGCGTGAAAGCGTTCTGCCCGTCCTGCTGCATAGCATCGGCCACCTCAGCACGCCACTGGCAACGATAGCGCCGGGCGTTGGTATCATTACGAATGCTGTTACCGACGTCTTTTTTCAGGCCACGGATGCCGCTCTCGTCAGGATGAAAATCGAAATTGTCGCGAAGTAAATCAATCAATCGCTCGTGGCTGGTAACGGGAAAAGATGTGCCATCTGAATGAATGAGATAAATATTTCCATTATTAATATACGTGTTTGCCGGTGATGGCGAAATATCATCAAATTTCAATATACCTTTGCCACCCTGCAAAGCCAGCGTTGCAGCTCTGGAATTACCCTCAATAAATATCAGGTCATTTTTATTCAAAATCCCTTCTGCGAAAAAGCAGCGAATCAATCGCCTTAACGCGTTTTTATTTGAGTAATCAGAGAGAAAACCATCTACATCCTGATGTATATCCCTGTGTTTAATTTCGTCAACCTTGATATTCATAACCACTCCTCATACCGATAAAACAAGTAAAAACCGATTGCAGTAACGTATAAAAGGGTGTCGTTAAATCTCGGGTTAACACGTCCCGAAACTTAATAAAAATGTCGTGATAGATGGATTGAAAAATAATGAACGGAAAGCTAGCATATTAACCACTGCAATGTAAATAGCTATCATTCTTATTCGCAATTAATGAGTTACATTTTAATAAAAATGCATTTAATCAATTAATTAACAGAAGGAGAGCAGCATGGAACACGCTAAAACCTATCTCTTTGTGCCTGGTAATGCGCCCCACCGCTTTCAACAAGCCGTCTGCTGCGGTGCCGATGCCGTGATATTTGATTTAGAAGATGCTGTTCATCCTGATGAAAAAAACCAGGCTAGAGAAAATATTATCCAATGGGATAAAAACGATACTCCCGTCTCTGAAATAAATTGCAAAAGATATATACGTTTAAACAAATTTGGTTCAGTGGAATTCAGTGAAGATATCGAGTTTCTGAATAGGCTTAATAATAAAGAAAAATTAAGAAATAACGCCCCATCCAAACATAAAACAGCCAAATGGGAAATTGTTTTACCTAAAATAGAATCCGCAGAAATGCTGCATGATGCGCGGGAAATGATAAATCGTAATAGATCGGAAGCGGTTCATATTATTGCGATAATTGAAACCGCGCAGGGGTTGCATCATGCAGAAGAGATTTGTGCAGCAGGGGTAGAAAGAGTCGCATTTGGCTCATTGGATTTCTCACTCGATATTCATTGCGATCAATCCTTGTATGCCTTGCTGTATGCCAGAAGCCGCATTGTATTAGCCTCCAGACTGGCCGACTTGCCACCACCGATAGATTGCGTCAATCCTGACTTCACGCATCACGACCGGGTGTTAGCTGACGCATTACATGCGCGCTCGCTCGGCTTCTCGGCCAAACTCTGTATTCATCCCTCGCAGATCGATGCCGTTCAGCAGGCATTCGCTACGGATCGCAGCAAAATAGACTGGGCAAAGCAGATTCTGAAAGCAGCCGAACACAGCTACGCTTTCCAGATAAACGGTGAGATGGTGGATTTACCCGTCATTGAGCAGGCCAGACAGCTATTGCGGGCGCAAAATGTAGATGACTAAACCTCTTGCGCGAATAGGACACGAAGGGGGATACGCTCGCCCGGCTTGCGGAGTGTTTCCCCTGCGTGTCGCAGCCGGGCCGCTTATGACTTAACGTACTCAATCGAATTAACAAACCACTCACGCGGGCCGTCTGGCGTGTTCACGGTGAACTCCTCATCAACCGCTTTTTTCAGCATGGCGCGCGCCATCGGGGAATCGATCGAAATATAGTCTTTATTGTCACCGTAGATCTCGTCCGGGCCGACAATCCGAAAACGCTTCACCTCACCTTGTTCATTCTCGATCTCTACCCAGGCGCCAAAGAATACGCTGCCATCCTGCTGCGGCGAATAATCAACGATTTTCAATTCCGTCAGGCATTTTCTGAGGTAGCGCACACGCCTGTCGATCTGGCGCAATAAACGCTTGTTATAGGTGTAGTCCGCATTTTCTGAACGATCCCCCAAGCTCGCAGCCCAGGAGACAATTTTCGTAATTTCCGGGCGCTTTACATTCCAGAGATGGTCATGCTCTGCCCGCAGTTTGTCATACCCCTCGCGGGTAATCAGATTGGTTTTCAAGTCAGTAACCCCGTTAGGTTCTTAGTGCGTAAGCTGTCCGGCGTACCTTCAAAAATAAAAGGGTTGAGAAACATCCGGCCCCAAAACAGCTTACGATCCACTTCACTCAATTCGACTTCATCGCAGATGCTTTCCCAGCATACTCGCACCGTTTCTATTTGATGCATGATGATCTCAATGGCTTCAGCTTCACCCAGCAGAAATTTAGGTGCAACTGCCAGACAGACAGTGAAATTGCTCATCCTGTTTTCGCCAGCGATCAACATTGCCTGAGTCGCCTCGTTACCCGCCCGGTTCTGCGGGCAGATATCATAGGCTGGTGTCAGCTTTAGTGCGCGGCCATCCCAGAATGCTGCGTGGTTTCGGGCATGATCGTCGGTGTTTCCGCAAATGATATTGAAGCTCAGACGGCCAAACAGCTCACGCAGCGTCGCTTTCGGTTCGTCGAAACGTTGCCGAATGATGTCCGAGAATTCTTCGTAGCTCGCATATCTCGCCATCATTTCATCAAGGCCGAAAAGCGTCAGTGCAGAGACCATCAGCCTACGTTTCCAGCCACCTTCTACTTTTATACGGTCAAAACGTTCTATCAGAATCACGTCCTTCCCCGCCGTCTGCCGAAAGTGCACCGGAGCCACATTTAAACCAACACTCGCAGCCAGCCGCATCGCAATGTATTCAGCCTTAACGACGTTGTAGGTATCCGTTGAGGATGAAAATTTTGCGATAAACTTATGGCTCTCATCTTCAATCATTGCTTTCGGCCGAGCGCCACCCAACGAACTCCCATGAAAAAGTGCTTGATCAAGCTCAGGCGTCAACAAGACACCGTTTTCTACCATGGTTGCCGCAAGCATCAACTCTTCAATAGACGCATTTTGAGCTGAACGCGGAACATACTCTGTCGGCGATGCCTGAAAATCGAGCCCGCCAATTCTGTCTGAACCGGACTCAAGCAGGTATGTCAATTCATCCAGCGTACTGCTATCCGCCCCTCTGCCTCTGACACCCATAAGTCGATTAAGGATGACCCTGCGTCCCCATGCGTCAGGTTCGGCATCGCGTAATGCACTCGCCTGCCATAGGCCCGCTGCTGGCGGGATAGCACCACGCATTAACGGCAGTTCAGGTTCATAGATAGGGATCGCGTCTTTTCGCTCCAGATAGTGACGGCCATAATTGAAAATGAGTCGGTCGCCGTCCCAGCTCAATAAACCGGCCACAACGGGCTTCGTCGCATCAGGCAACCAGATCCATACATAGGCTTTGTCGACAGCGTTATCAGAAGTCATCATTCACGACCTTCTTGGAAGGATGTACAGCACGCGGTAGAAGAGAAAGTGTTTTCTCCGTGCTGGCAATATGAAGTGCCATTGCGGATTGGTCTGCGGTAAAAAGAGGGACACCAACAAGAGTAGCCAGCTCGAAAACTGCGCCAATTGAGCATCCCATGTCTCCTTCCTCTGCACGATAGACCAAGCCTCGTGATACGCCTGCCCGTTCAGCTAATTCTTCCACTGTCATATTACGTTCGATCCTCGCGCTGCGAAGCATCAACCCGAGTAAACGAGCTGCGTCACGGCTGTAGCGAGAATATGTTCGAGCAGAAGGTTTCGCCATCGCTATATTCCTGTTCCATTAATGGGGCATAACACATACCTAACACCTATTTATAGAACATGATGCGTCTGTAATGAAGGAAACACAAGACTGCTGTTCTATTAATAGGTCATATTTTTAAGCTATGCCTTATTAATGAAACACGACCCCTGCATTGAATCACAGCGGCAAAAAACCTGTCCTAGCGAACTTTTTCCACAGCTAATCGGCAGGCTGGGTTGGTAATAACACGCAAAAATCGCGCGTTCATTACACAGATTTACAGTTTTGGCTAATAATCTACCAATAGACATAAATATGTCATTTCTATCCCGTACTTTTAGCCACGGAGAGCTACGGAGAACGATTTATGTTTAGCTTAGACGCCATTCTGCAAGATCTTGCCCCGCATCGCCATACGCCACCCTGGCAGAAAACGGTTTTGCGTTCTCTGCTATTTGAAAATGAAATGCACCAATTTGCGCGGCGTTACCCGCATTTGAAAGGCTTAGATCTGGTCGAACAGATTCTTGACTACTTCAACTTCAATTGTGAAATGGTCGAAGGGGATTTAGAAAATATCCCCAGTCAGGGGCCAGTGGTGTTGGTTGCCAACCACCCCATTGGCTCACTGGACGGCCTGGCGCTACTGCGTACCGTCGCCAGCGTCAGGCCCGACGTCCGCATCGTCGCCAGCCAGCTACTCTCTTATGTCGCCCCGCTCAAAAATCTGTTTTTTTCCGTCGATAACTTCAATAACCGCACCAAACGCCAGCAAATCAGCGCCATCCAGCAGCATCTGGAAGGCGACGGCGCGATCATTGTCTTCCCCGCGGGTGAGGTTTCACGCGCCAGCCTGCAAGGTATTCGCGACGGTCACTGGCACAACGGATTTATCCGCATGGCGAGCAAAGCCCGTGCGCCCGTGGTTCCTATTCATATCGGCGGACGCAACAGTGCGCTGTTTTATCTCTCTTCCATCGTTTATCGCCCGCTCTCCACGCTCCTGCTGGTGAGAGAGATGTTCGGCCAACGCGATCAAACCCTCAAGCTGCGTATCGGTGCCAGAATTCCCTATGCATCCTGGAGTCAGGGAGAGTCGAACCCCAACGATCTGGCAGCTCGTTTCCGGCGTCACGTTTATCGGTTGGGACAAGGAAAGCCCGGCTGCTTTTCCGGTGAAAAGCCCATTGCGCTGGCCGAAGATCGCGTGCTGCTGAAGCGCGCGCTGTCAGTATGTGAAACGCTGGGCACCACGCCGGATGGCAAAGTGGTCTATCTGTACCGTCGCGGTGAAGAAGATTACGTGCCGTTATTACGTGAACTTGGACGCCTGCGCGAAATCGCCTTCCGCGCCGTGGGCGAAGGATCCGGCCAACGTCGCGATCTGGACAGCTATGATGATGACTATTTGCATCTGATCCTGTGGGATGACCGCGAGCTGGAGATTGTCGGTGCCTATCGCTTTGTCTCGACGGCCAGTTTGATCGCAGAAAAAGGGAAAAGCGGCCTCTACAGCCACAGTCTGTTCCAGTACGGCGACGAAATGGATCCGATACTGGCATCAGGCATTGAGCTGGGACGCAGTTTCATTCAGCCCAAATACTGGGGTAAACGCGGGCTGGATTATCTCTGGCTGGGTATTGGTGCCTATCTGGCGCGCTATCCAGAACATCGCTATCTGTTCGGCCCGGTGTCGCTTTCTGGTACGTTGCCGCCGCATGCGCGCGATTTGCTGGTGGCGTTTTATCGCCTGCACTTCACGCCCGATCAGCCGCTGGCTACGTCGCGTCGCCCTTATCCGGCCTCGCTGCCTGACGTGCTGAAACAGTTTGAAGGAACGGACTACCAGCAGGATCTCACGCGATTGAAAAGCATGCTCAGCAACATGGGTTGCGCAATCCCCACGCTCTACAAGCAGTATTCGGAGCTGTGTGAGCCGGGCGGCGTGCGGTTTATCGACTTCGGTATCGACCCTGATTTCAATAACTGCATCGACGGTCTGGTACTGGTCGACCTACAACAGCTGAAAGAATCACGCTATCAGCGCTATATCGCCCCTTTTAAACCCTAAATAATTCGAGTTTCAGGACAAAACGTTAACGTTTTGAACAACGCAAAGCGTTAGCCCTTTAGGGCGATGCTCAGCCATGAGCATCGTAACGCGGCAAGTGAAGGAATCCCGATGAGCTTACTTGAGTAAGTGATTCGGGTGACTGAACGCAGCCAACGCACATGCAACTTGAAGTATGACGGGTATATCAGCGATAAAACGTCTTGATTGATGGGGGCGTTAACGTCTAAAGGGGTTAACGCACCACTCTCCCACGTTTTTCTCATTATTCCCATTAGACAACGCCATACCCGCACGCATTTTGTCTCTCAGATCACACATTTCATACGAAATCCCATTCGCCGTAATTTACGTGATCAACAGAACGCTTTTCTTGCCGATATTACAGATATTCTTATCGATATGTTTTTGAGGACGGGAGTGACCGATGTATCCCGAAAATATTAAACATAGCTATAATGCCTTGTCATTACTTGCATCGATTACGATAGCAAGCCCCCTCCGTTATGCCTTCATAGCATGTCAAAAAATTAAGGATGTTTATGAATATGCTGAACAGAATCAAACTCGGCAAGATGCTGGGTATGGGATTTTCTCTGGTTATTATCATCAGCCTGATGGTGGCATTCTTCGGACGACTCCAGCTGGTTGGGCTGGGTAACGACATCAACCGACTTTCCGGTACCACGTTGGCGAACATGTTGTTGATTCAGGAAGTTAAAGCTGGTTTTGATGCCAATGCTCGCCTGATTCGCAACATTGCAATTAGTACTGACCCTGCACAAATCAGGCAGGAGAAGCAGTTCGTCGACGAGCAAATCGCCCGCAATACCGCCAACCTGAAAAAGCTGGGGCAACAACTCGACACCGAAGGCACCAGTGCGCTGCTGAAACAGTTTCAGGACACCCGTCCGCCCTACCTTGCGGCCTTTTTGAAAGCCATGGAGCTGGTGCAGTCCACCGATCCACAGCAGCGTCTGCAAGGTAACACCATTATTCTCAATGAGATGCAGACGGCACAAAACGCACTGTTTAAAGTGCTGGACGCGATGATGGCCTCGCAGCAGCAGGATACCAACGAGATTGTCAGCGGGGCGCGGCAGGATGCGCGGTCGGGCAGCGTTATCATGCTGATTCTCGCACTTGCCGCCGCCGCGATGGCCGCGGTCGTGGCCTGGCTGATTACCCGCACGCTGAAAAATCAACTGGGGGGAGAACCGCTCTACGCTACCCACGTTGCCCGACAGGTCGCCGATGGCGATCTGGCCGTCGATATCAATATCA
This sequence comes from Pectobacterium sp. HCp5_1, assembly GCF_032905925.1. Classification (NCBI taxonomy): domain Bacteria; kingdom Pseudomonadati; phylum Pseudomonadota; class Gammaproteobacteria; order Enterobacterales; family Pectobacteriaceae; genus Pectobacterium; species Pectobacterium sp. HCp5_1. The sequence continues at coordinate 14,635 of NZ_JAUMIO010000022.1, read as the reverse complement.
AGCCGAACGACCACAGCAGCCTGTTAGCCACCATGCGTCATATGAGCCATAACCTGGGCGATATCGTCGAGCAGGTGCGGCAGAGCAGCGAAGCCATCGCATCAGGTTCCAGCCAAATCGCCGCAGGCAGCGAAAACCTGAGCCAGCGAACGGAAGAACAGGCCGCCAGCCTGCAACAAACGGCCGCCTCAATGGAGCAGATGAGCCAGGCGATTCGTCAGAATGCCCATACCGTGCGTAGCGTCACTCAACTTGCCAGCCAGGCCAGCACAACGGCGACCAAGGGCGGTGAGGCCATCAGCAATATGGTTATTACGATGAAAGAGATCTCCACCAGTTCACACAAAATCCGCGACATTATTAGCGTCATTGATGGCATCGCCTTCCAGACCAATATTCTGGCGCTCAATGCAGCGGTCGAAGCCGCACGCGCAGGTGAGCAAGGTCGCGGCTTCGCCGTGGTGGCTGGGGAAGTACGCTCGCTGGCGCAGCGCTCCGCCTCCGCCGCTAAAGAGATCGCGGTACTGATTAACACCAGCGTCGAAAAAGTGGAAGCGGGAAATCGTCTGGTTGAAGACACCGGCAGCACCATTGATGAGCTGGTAAGTCAGGCGCGCAGCGTGGCGGATTTAATCAGTGAGATCGGGACAACAACGCAGGAGCAGGAATCCGGTATTTCGCAAATTCATGATGCCGTGAACCAGCTCGATCAGGTCACCCAGCAGAACGCGACGCTGGTGGAAGAATCCGCCAATGCGGCAACCAGCCTGCGCGAACAGTCCTCTCATCTGGTGACGCTCATGAACCATTTCCATCTGCGAGGCACGCCAGCAGTCCGCCCAGCGCCGACGGCGAAAAAAGCCCAACCCGCTCGTTTAGCGCTCGCGCCAGTCGGCAACGCACAAGATAACTGGGAAAAATTCTAGGCTTATCCTGCCCGTGATCACCATGATGCCGCGACATAGGCATCATGGTGAAAATCACATCAGTCTTTCAGCGCGGAAACATAGTCCCGACGCGGCTGTCCGGTATAAATCTGGCGCGGACGGTAGATGCTGATTTCATCCTGCTTATGCATCTCATCCCAATGCGCAATCCAGCCGATCGTTCTGCCGACGGTAGAAATCACCGTAAACATTGACGGCGGCAGCCCCATCGCTTTGAGAATGACCGAGGTATAGAAATCGACGCTCGGGTAGAGTTTATTCTCCAGGAAATAAGCGTCGGTCATGGCGATATGTTCCAGCTCCATCGCCACCTGCAACAGGCTGTCTTCCGTGCCGAGTTCATTGAGCACTTCATAACAGGTTTTACGCAGAATCGCCGCGCGTGGGTCGAAATGCTGATAGACCGAGTTACCGAATCCCATCAGGCGGAATGAATCGCAGCGGTCTTTCGCACGTCGTACAAATTCAGGAACGCGATCGACCGTTTTGATCTCTTCCAGCATGCGCATACAGGCTTCGTTCGCACCACCGTGCAGCGGCCCCCACATCGACGCCAGCCCGGCGGCAATGCAGGCAAACGGGTTAGCGCCGGAGGAACCCGACGCTCTGACCGCCATCGTAGACGGGCACTGACCATGATCGGCATGCAGAATCAGGATGCGGTTCATCGCTCGTTCCAGCACCGGATTCACTTCATATTTCTCCGCCGGAATCGAAAACAGCATATGCAGGAAGTTGCCGGTATAGGAGAGCGAATTACGGGGATACACGGACGGTTGTTCGATGGAATATTTGTAGCACATCGCCGCCAACGTCGGCATTTTCGACAGCAGCCGCACGGCCGCCAGCTCGCGATGCTCCGCGTTATGGATATCCAATACATCGTGATAGAACGCGGCCAGCGCGCCCACCACCGCGCACATCAGCGCCATCGGGTGGGAATCGCGACGAAAGCCGCTGAACATCCGGGTAATTTGCTCATGAACCAGCGTATGGCGGGTGATGTTGTCAGCAAATTTCGCATACGCTTCCGCCGAAGGCGCTTCACCATGCAGCAGGATGTAACAGACCTCAGTAAAGTCACACTGCTCGGCGAGCTGTTCGACAGGGAAGCCCCGATGCAGCAGCACGCTATTCACCGCATCTATGTAGGTAATCGCCGACTCGCACCCTGCCGTATTGGCAAAACCGGGGTCATAGCTGCACAGCCCGTGTTCACCGAGTGGGCGAATATCCACCGCTGTTTTCCCCAGCACGCCGGAACGCATGTTCAACGTGATATCCGCCTGCCCTTCTGCCGTCAACGTGGACGTTCTGACTGTCATGAACCTTTCTCCTGCCCGAATAATGATGTTGTTCTCGTCCGCTCTTACGGGCTTCTGGATCGGTCATCCCGTGCGGCACTCAATTTAACGCGCTCGATTTATAGCTACACAAGGCCAACGTATGTCATACGCTAAAATCGTGAGTGGGTTGCAAGAATCTGACTGAATATTGATGTAGGTAAATTTTGCCGCGCCTCTTTCCCCTTCTCCGATCGTAATCCGGCGAACAGCGCCATCATCGTCCCCGTATTCCAGACGGCGGCAGCTGGCATTTTGCACGCTCAATCCGTATAACTGTCCTCACTTATTTCACCTACTCACTTGATGACGATTGATATCAGACCTATGAATGATTCATTAAGCCACATTATCGCCAGCGAATTGCAGGCGCGTACGGAGCAGGTAGACGCCGCCGTCCGCCTGCTGGACGAAGGAAACACCGTCCCTTTTATCGCCCGTTACCGTAAAGAAGTGACCGGCGGGCTGGATGACACCCAGTTGCGCCAGCTCGAAACGCGCCTCGGTTACCTGCGTGAACTGGAAGACCGACGCCAGACTATTCTGAAATCCATCGACGAACAGGGGAAACTAACCCCGCAGCTCGCCACCGCCATTAACGGCACGCTGAGCAAAACCGAGCTGGAAGATCTCTATCTGCCGTATAAACCGAAGCGCCGCACGCGCGGGCAGATCGCGATTGAAGCCGGTCTGGAACCGCTGGCCGACGGCCTGTGGCAAGACCCGAGCCAGGAGCCGGAGCTGACGGCACAGGCTTATGTCGATGCTGAGAAAGGCGTGGCGGACGTGAAAGCCGCATTGGACGGCGCACGTTACATCCTGATGGAACGCTTTGCCGAAGACGCCACGCTGCTGGCGAAAGTGCGTCACTATCTGTGGAAAAATGCCCATCTGGTTTCCCGCGTTGTGGAAGGGAAAGAGGAAGAAGGCGCGAAGTTCCGCGACTATTTCGATCATCACGAACCGATTGCTCAGGTGCCTTCACACCGCGCACTGGCCATGTTCCGTGGCCGTAACGAAGGCGTGTTGCAACTGGCTCTGAACGCCGATCCGCAGCACGAAGAAGCGCCGCGTGAGAGCTACTGCGAACAGATTATTATCGACCACCTGAACCTGCGTTTGGGGAATGCGGCAGCGGACAGCTGGCGGCGCGCCGTCATTAGCTGGACGTGGCGCATTAAAGTGCTGCTGCACCTTGAAACCGAACTGATGGGCAGCGTGCGTGAGAAAGCGGAAGACGAAGCAATCAACGTCTTCGCCCGCAACATGCACGATCTGCTGATGGCCGCCCCGGCTGGCATGCGCGCCACTATGGGTCTCGATCCCGGCCTGCGTACTGGTGTAAAAGTCGCGGTGGTGGATGCCACCGGCAAGCTGGTCGCGACCGATACGATTTATCCGCATACCGGTCAGGCAGCGAAAGCCGCGCCGATCATCGCCGCACTGTGCCTCAAACATCAGGTTGAGCTGGTGGCGATTGGTAACGGTACTGCATCGCGTGAAACCGAACGCTTCTTCCTCGACACGCAGAAACAGTTCCCGGATATCAAAGCACAGAAAGTGATCGTCAGCGAAGCCGGCGCATCGGTGTACTCCGCGTCCGAGCTGGCGGCGCTGGAATTCCCCGATCTGGATGTCTCGCTGCGCGGTGCAGTCTCTATCGCCCGTCGTTTGCAGGATCCGCTGGCGGAGCTGGTGAAGATCGACCCGAAATCCATCGGCGTGGGTCAGTATCAGCATGACGTAAGCCAAAGTCTGCTGGCGAAGAAACTGGATGCGGTGGTCGAAGACTGCGTAAACGCCGTCGGTGTTGATCTGAATACCGCATCCGTGGCGCTGTTAACGCGTGTCGCCGGACTCACGCGCATGATGGCGCAAAATATTGTGACCTGGCGTGATGAGAATGGCCGCTTCCACAATCGCGAACAGCTGCTGAAAGTCAGCCGTCTGGGGCCAAAAGCCTTTGAACAGTGTGCGGGCTTCCTGCGCATCAACAACGGCAACAACCCGCTGGATGCCTCTACCGTTCACCCGGAAGCCTATCCGATCGTGGAACGTATTCTGGCCGCGACCGAGCAGGCGTTGCAGGAGCTAATGGGGAACCCCAACGCGCTGCGTAACCTGAAACCGTCGGATTTCACCGATGAGCGTTTCGGCGTGCCGACGGTAACCGACATCATCAAAGAGCTGGAAAAACCGGGTCGCGATCCACGTCCTGAGTTCAAAACCGCCAGCTTCGCCGACGGCGTGGAAACCTTAAACGATCTCCTGCCGGGCATGATTCTGGAAGGTGCCGTCACCAACGTCACCAACTTTGGTGCGTTTGTGGATATCGGCGTCCATCAGGACGGTTTGGTACACATTTCATCACTGGCCGACCATTTCGTCGACGATCCGCACAAGGTCGTGAAAGCTGGCGATATCGTCAAAGTGAAAGTGATGGAAGTGGATCTGCAACGTAAGCGTATCGCGCTGACCATGCGCCTTGATGAACAGCCGGGCGACACCGCATCACGCCGTGGCGGTGGCAATGCGCGTGGCGATAGTAATACTTCATCGCGTCAGCCAGCCGGTAAATCACGTCCTCGCCCCGCTAGCGCCCCTGTCGCTGGCAACAGCGCGATGGGCGATGCTCTGGCCGCCGCCTTTAAAAAGCGCTAACCGCCGTTCTGTCATTTAAATCATGCCTGACCTTATTTACGGGGTCAGGCATCTTTCCTGCCAAAATACCGCCATTTTGTTTCCCTAATAAAACTACGTTTCATTTATATTGAAATATTCAACCACTTCGCGATTATTTTGTGATCTGCATCTAGGTAAATAAATTACCGTTGCGTTATTATTGTTCTATATAGGAAACCATAGTTTTATATATAGAACAAAATGAATATATTCCAACAGCTCGAACACAGTAAAGCGCCAGCAGCCGTCCGTTTAGTGATGATTATTGACTACATCGCCAAACATGACGAAGCCAGCTTCACTGAGATTTGCACTGATTTGTCTATACCCAAAAGCAGCGTACATCATCTACTGGAAGTGCTGGTGGTGACGCAATTGTTACGTCAACGTGCTGACGGTCGTTATGTTTTGGGATTAAGACTGTTTGAGCTTGGTGGTTTGGTAATAAAGAATATTGATCTGCGTAAAGACACGATTAACTTTATGCATGAATTAGTCAAAGAGACAGAACTGACCTGCCATCTTGGTATTATGGATGGCGATAATGGTTTCTTCCTGAGTAAAGTCGAATCCCCCAAGGCTATTGTAAAAACATCCTGGGAAGGTAAGAAAATTGTATTTAACCGCATGTCTCTGGGGAAAGTACTCGTCGCCTGGCTACCACAGGAAAGAATTGAATCACTGATTGCCGATTGCACCTTTGAGTATTTGACGCCCCGGACGATTACCAATAAAGAAGATTTCCTGCAGCACCTGAAAATCGTCAAGGAACAGGGCTGGGCCATAGACGACGGCGAAGATATAGAAGAGATCTGCTGTATGGCCGCGCCAATCTTTAACCAAAATGGTGAAGTCATCGCCGCCATTGGCGTTAACGGTATGCAGTCGCAATATGCGAATGGAAAAAAAGAAAAGCATCTGGCAAGCCTGATTAAAACCAGCAAAGCAATTACCGCTCATATTAACAGCCGGAATATTGATAGTAGATAAAACATTTACCGTCGCTTTACATAATTAAAAATTCTGGCTTATTAAAACAACCCAGAAATAATGACACGCAAAAAGCGTGACGGACACGTATGACATAATTACCTGTAAATGCTAATACGCATTACGGGAAGGCCATCTATAACTAAAAAAACATGACATAAGTCATTATTAATGATGACGAAAAATATTAATTATCAATTTTATAATGGGGACAACCATCTTCACTAATTAATGAAATCGGGTAATAACCCCCTGGGTTTTATTCCACCCTATTTATGACTTTATACCAATACTCCATCTGCTTTCACTGAAAGCGGGCTGAACATGCTTTTATCTTTTAATGAGGTCTTTTATGAAAATCAAACAAGCTATTGATAAAATCCCTGGGGGATTAATGCTGGTGCCGCTCTTTTTGGGCGCACTCTGTAATACCTTTACGCCAGGCGCGGGGAAATACTTAGGTTCTTTCAGTAACGGCCTGATTACTGGCACAATCCCTATTCTGGCGGTATGGTTTTTCTGCATGGGCGCGTCCATTGAATTTAAAGCAACGGGAACGATGCTGAGAAAATCAGGCGTTCTGGTGGTCACCAAAATCGCCACCGCCTGGGTTGTGGCGCTGATCGCGGGCACGTTCCTGCCGGGTGACGGCATCCAAAATGGCATGCTGGCTGGGATCTCCGTGCTGGCGCTGGTCGCGGCAATGGACATGACTAACGGCGGTTTGTACGCTGCACTGATGAACCAATACGGTTCGAAAGAAGAAGCGGGTGCCTTCGTACTGATGTCTCTGGAATCCGGCCCGTTGATGACCATGGTCATTTTGGGTGCTAGCGGTATCGCTACCTTTGAACCTCAGTTATTTGTCGGTGCCGTTCTGCCTTTCCTGATTGGTTTTGCATTGGGCAACCTGGACCCGGACTTGAGAAAGTTGTTCGGTAATTCAGTACAAACGCTGATTCCTTTCTTTGCCTTTGCGTTAGGTAACACCATTAATTTATCAGTGATCCTCCAGACGGGCTTCGCCGGTATCTTCCTCGGCCTGCTCGTGATTGTTGTTACAGGTATCCCATTGATTCTGGCGGATAAATTTATCGGCGGTGGTAATGGAACCGCAGGCGTGGCCGCATCCAGCAGCGCGGGTGCCGCCGTCGCCACTCCTCTGTTGATCGCGAATATGGCTCCGGAATTCGCTCCGGTCGCTCAACAGGCAACAGCGTTAGTCGCCACCAGTGTGATCGTGACATCAGTATTGGTGCCCATCATCACGGCATTATGGGCAAAACGCTTTTCACCTAAACACGCATAAGAAGGTAGCAAAATGGACGTACGACAAAGTGTACACAGTGAACATGCGAAAACGCTTGATACCACTGAGCTGAGAAAGAAATTTCTTATTGAGCAGATATTTACGCCAAACCAATACACCATGACCTACAGCCACATCGACCGTATCGTGGTAGGCGGGATCATGCCGGTGGATGGCGAGATAACGTTTGATGACGGCATCGGCAAACAATTTGGCGTGAACTATTTTCTTGAGCGTCGCGAGCTGGGGCTGATCAATATTGGCGGCCCGGCAAAAATCGTCATCGACGGCACAAGCTATGAAGTTGGCAATGAGGAAGCGCTCTATGTCGGCAAGGGGGCGAAAGCCTTAGCGTTCAGCAGCCTGGACAGCGCCAAGCCTGCGAAACTGTATTACAACAGCGCACCAGCACATGCCGTTTTCCCGACACGCATCATTACACAGGATGACGCGATCAAAGCACCACTGGGCGACGTCAAAACCTGCAACAAGCGGACGATTTGCAAATATCTGGTGCCGGAAGTGGTGGAAACTTGCCAGCTGAGCATGGGGTTAACGCGTCTGGCAGAAGGCAGCAACTGGAATTCAATGCCGACGCATACCCATGAGCGCAGAATGGAAGTGTACTTCTATTTTGATATGGCGGAAGACACCATTATTTTCCATATGATGGGTGAACCGCATGAAACGCGCCATCTGGTGATGCATAACGAGCAGGCCGTGATCTCCCCGAGTTGGTCGATTCACACCGGTGTCGGCACCAAAAACTACGCCTTTATCTGGGGCATGATCGGCGAAAACCTGACGTTTGACGATATGGATCATATCGCAATGCTGGATTTACGCTAATTCCCTCTGGCGTCATGCCAAGACAGTAAAATACAGCAGGGTGAACCACGTTCACCCTGTTTTTTATACCGAGTCGGTAAGACCTCGAATGGCGTCATTCAAGATTATCGGCACAGGTATCCCTCATCCCATTCACTGCCACCGTGCTCACCATTGCAGTGCAATACAGCCGCCAGCGCCCCACGCCGTGCACCAAAGCAAAGACTCTCCGTGATTAATTAGCAGGGTAATAGATAAATAAGCATTGGTACAGAAGTTGCTTTTGTTCTTGTATTCCCATACCAAAAAACAAGGACCTGCCAATGCAACTCTCATTTATCGCCCGCACCATCACTGCCGCTTGTCTGATGCTGTCATCTCATGCGCTGCTGGCCGATGACGTCAAACCTGGCGTCACTATCTACGCTACCGGTGGCACCATTGCCGGGAAGGCAGAATCCAATACAGCGACGACAGGTTATAAAGCAGGCGCTATCGGCATCCAGGAATTATTGAACGCTGTACCAGCTATTGGCGATGTCGCTACGGTGACAGGCGAGCAGATCGCCAATACCGCCAGCGGAAATATCGATCAAGCGATTCTGTTAAAGCTATCCAAAGCGATTAACAAACAGTTAAGCGATGCAAACACGCACGGCGTCGTTGTGACTCACGGCACCGATACGTTGGAAGAGACAGCGTTCTTTTTGGATCTGACGGTAAAAAGTGAGAAACCGGTGGTTATCGTTGGCGCGATGCGTCCCGCCACTGCCATCAGTGCAGATGGCCCTATGAACCTGCTGGAAGCCGTCACGCTGGCAACCAGCAAGAACGCGGAAAAACGCGGCGCACTGGTGTTGCTGAACGATCGCATCGGCTCCGCCTTCTACACCACAAAAACCAATGCCACGGCGCTGGACACGTTCAAAGCCAATGAACAAGGCTATCTGGGCGCCTTCTACGGCGGCGTTCCGCGCTTCTTTTACCAGCCTGCTGCCCCCGAAAACAAACCGTTCTTTGACGTAAGCAATAAGGACACGCTGGCGAAGGTCGACATTCTCTACGGCTATCAGGATCAAGACAGTGGTCTGCTGAATGCCGCCATTGAACAGGGCGCAAAAGGCATTATCATCGCGGGTAGCGGCAACGGCGCGACGCCTACGCGAATCAAAGAAGACATCAAAAAAGCGGTAGCGAAAGGCATTCCGGTGGTGATCAGCACACGTACTGGCAGCGGTTATGTAACGGATAAGAAGAAAGACGGTGCGATAGGCAGTGGATTCTACAACCCGCAGAAAGCCCGCATTCTGCTCTCTCTGGCGCTGTCTAACGGCGACGATATCGAGAAAATCCGCAGCTATTTCGAGCAGTAATCACAGGGCTAGACGGTAATAATGAGGTATCCCGCAGTGTGAATCTGCCGGGATACCTTTTCAAAACAACGAATTATTTCCACTATGGATGTCAATGTGTGCCGTCATTTCCGACGGCGCACACCGTTATTCACCGCATTTATTCCCCACGCAGCGCCGTAGCAGGAGATTGGCGGTAAGACAACATCGCGGGAATGGTGAGCACCACGGCGGCGACCAGCAACAGGAGCAGGACGAAGTGGATGTCTTCCCATTCCAGCGTCACCGGCAAGACGAAGCCGCTTTTCTCGCTCATGACCACAGCAATCGCGCGGGCGGCAAGGTAGCCCAGACCGACCCCCAACAACACGCCGACACTCACCAGCGACATCAACCCGCTCCAAATCAGCGTGAAAATGCCGTAGCGCGGCGCGCCAAAGGCACGCAGTGCGCCGATCTGTTTCTGCCGCTGCCGCAGGTGGATAACCGCCACCATCGCCACCGCGATGCCGACTAATCCCTGCGTTCCCAGCGAGATATAGGTCAGCAGTTCACGAATGTCGCCCAGCATCGAGTAGAGCTTCACCAGCACTTCGCCGGGGAACACCGCCAGCGTCGTGTTGCTGCGATACAGCGAACGCAGTTGATAAGCACCCGCGATCGTTTTTGGTTTAACGACAATAGCGGGCAACCCCGCCTGATGCGCATGGCCGTGCGCTTCTTCCTCGCCGTGCTCGTCATCATGTGGCGTTGTTACCGGTTGAGCGGCATCCGCATGATGATCATCACTTGCAGCACCTTCCGCAGGATGGGCTTCGTTGTGATGCTCATCGGCATGCGGCTCACCTGCCGCCTGCGTGGTTTCATCATGAGAATGACCGTCATGTTCACCTTCGTGCTCATGTGCGCCATGATCATGATCGGCATGCTCGTTATGATCGTGATCATCGTGGTGTTCATCGTCCGCAGCATGCGGTGGATGGATGCCGTGTACCCGCCACACCGCGTTCACCGGCACCAGAATCGCTTTATCCCACGCGCTGCCGTCAGCAGGTAAAACACCAACAACGGTGTAGGTGACGTCATCGTGCGCGTGCGCCCCTTCCGTTCCCACCTGACCATGAATCGGGCTAAAGGTACTCCCCACCGTCAGCCCCGTTTGCGCCCCTACCACGGCCTCAAAGCCGTCGTTGAACACGCGTCCGGCGGTGAGCTGCCGCTTACCGTTATCGGTGACCAGCGGCGGCGTGGTGCCAACAATCGGCATCCCCTGATAGAAATCACCAAACGCGACCGGTGCCGCCCAGGCGACCAGTGGGTTCTTCTCCAGATCGGTCAGCACCTGCGCAGGAACCAGCGTCAGCGCCGACGGTTGCAGGAACACGGATGACAGCACCAGTTGGGTTTCGCTCCCCGGCGCGCCGATCACCAGATCGAAACGGTCAGCCGCTTTGGCGCTGCCCATACGTAGCGCTCTTTCCTGCAAACTCACCGAAATACTTAACGCCGTCGCCACGGCGATCAGCAACACTACGACCAGCACACCCGGCCAGAGCCGACGCCAGTCAACCCAGATAAGACGCCAAGGAATCATGCGCGATCCTCCTGATACAGCGTGTCCACCACGAGGCGTCCTTTTTCCAGTTGAATACAGCGCGACATCTGTGAAGCCAGACGTGCATCGTGCGTAATCGCGATAAGCGTCGCGCGACTCTCGCGCGCCAGCGTCACCAGCAGGTCGGCGATCTGCTCGCCGCTGTGTACATCCAAACTGGCCGTGGGCTCATCGGCGATGATGATGTCAGGCTTGCTGAGCAACGCTCTTGCGACCGCTACCCGCTGCTTCTCGCCGCGTGATAGCACTTCAATCGGACGTTTCGCGGTATCCAGCCCGACCTGTGCCAGCAAATCCGCCGCCCGCTGCCTGAGCGCCGCAGGGATCCGCCAGTGGTGAAACTGCGCAGGCAGTAAGACGTTCTCTATCGCACTCAGGCCGGGGAACAGGTGGAAATCCTGCATCACCAGCCCGATATGCTGCGCCCGCCAGCGGTCGCGTTCCGCTTCATTCATCTGCCAGATATCCTGCTTTTCCCACTGCACACAGCCCGTTCCGCTGTGATCCATCCCGGTAATAGCATTCACCAGCGTGGTCTTACCGGAGCCGGAAGGCCCCATCACCGCGACCCGCTCGCCAGAACGAATCGACAATGTGGGAATAGCCAGCACAGCCTCGGACGTATCGGGGAAGGTCACACTCAGGTGTTGAATCAATAACTCCGCCATCAGCGCTCCTAAAGGGTATCGAACGTGGCTTCACGCAGTCGCAGCAGGCTGACAAAACCCGTTTCAGGGTCGGTCCACGATCCGTGTTCCAGCACGCCTTCCACCTCAATCATGGTGTTGTTCTGTACGAAGGTCTGACGTTTGGCGAGGTAAACAACGAGGATGTCTTCAGGCCAGTCCGCATCAGACGAACAGAAGGGGCACAGCGCCATCGGCATTTTGGTTAAGACAAAGAATTGTGACTCCGCCTTGAGGGGCGGTGCCATGAAGCCGCGCATCTTCACCCGTTTACCGGAGAGCGCTTTGACGTCATTGGAGAATTCCAGACCCAGCACGCCGTAAGAGGCGTACAGCTTGTCGAAGGAGAGTTCAGACTGCGCGGCTTTCACCGGGGCGATACCACCGAGGAGGAAGATCACCAGCACCGCGCGCAGCCAAGAGAATAAAAGCGGGGTCGCCCCCGCTTTGCTGCATTTCGCATTATTCATAGCGTCGTAGGATTACTTTTTGTCCTGCGGTTTTACCGCCAGTGCATCAACAATCACCCGGAACAGATCGGTGTTTTCCATGTAACCACGGATACGTTCTGCACCTGGGCCGCTCGCCTGAATCACCATGTCGTCAACGGCATGAACACCCGTATCGGAAGAGCGTGGCAGGATCCCTTCACGGAATACCGCGCCCGGCACTTTCTCGTAGGCTTTGTTGGCGACATATTCATCTTTTTCGTTCTTGATAGCAGGAACGAACTGGTTATCCAGCTTCGGACGGAACGTCTCGTAATAGTCTGGGAAGTTGTTGAAGAATACCGCCAGACGTTTAGAAACGTTCAGGTCATCCGGGTAGCCGTCTTTGTTGGCATCCTTATAGTTCGGATAGCCCGCATCTTCATACACGCCAACCTTCTCACGCATTTCGGTGCCCGGCTTGCTGTCGTCCACAGTACCGATGATAGACAGGCCATGCGTATGGTCACCCGTCACGATAATCATCGTATCTGGGTTTTTCTCGGCAAATTTCTTGGCGATGGCGACAGACTGATCCAGCATGATGGTGTTCGTGAAAGCACGTTCCCAATCCAGTGGGTGGGACGCTTTGTCGATCAGCGCGGATTCCACCATCAGGAAGAAGCCATCCTGGTTTTTGGACAACACATCCAGCGCCGCCTGCGTCATGTCGGTCAGGTCTGGCTGGTTCGGGAATTTCTTGGCGACATCATTTTTCAGGAAGCGACGATCCATCACGCCATCCATGTTACCGGTGTGGAACAGCCCCAGCAGCTTGGTGGCCTGCGCAGCATTTTTCTTCAGTGAATCCGCATCGGTAACCAGCGAATAGCCCGCCTGCTGGAATTTCTCAACGTAGTTGGTTTCGTCTTTACGCTTAGAACCCGGCGTGCTTTTCGGCAGGAAGTAGGCAGAACCACCGCCCAGCATGACCGTAGGCTGCACGTTGTAGAACATCTCAACGATTTCGGCTTTATCCGCACGACGACGCGTGTGAGAGACGACCGCCGCTGGCGTAGCATCCTGAAGTTCAGCATCGCTGACGACGCCGACAGACATTTTGGTAGAACGGGTTAACAGCTCACCCAGCGTTTCCTGCTTCGGGTGATCCAGTGAATTTTTGCTACGGCTGACGTACACACCCAGCGCGTTCACACCGGATTTGTGACCGGTCATGTAGGCGCTCATGGTGTTGGCGCTATCGGCCGCGATAGAGTCGGTACTGGATGTACCGGCAAACGCCATATATTGCAGGTCATCAATCGCCAGACGACCGTCCGCTTTCCCTTCCGTCACCCCTTTGGACAGGATGCGCGCGCCAGTACGGTGCGCAACGGACAGGCCATCGCCGATGAACAGAATCACGTTTTTGGCTTTACGCGTGCCGGACGCGGAATAAACGTCCCAGTTCACCTGCGTCTTTTTGCCTTTGGCTTCCGCCTCTACCACATACTTGCCTGCTTCCGGCAAATTCACGTCTCGCAGCCAGATCGTGGACGCGTTGCCGCCGTCTTCACGCTCAACAAACGATGCCGTTTTACCCAGCACCTGCTGGTAATCCTTGCCATTGATCAGAATGCGAATATCTTCCGGCTTAAGTACTTCATCAAACTCGACTTTAAAATCGAATTTCCCGCCCGCCAACATGGTGGCGCGGTCAATGGGATAAATGGCCTGAGCCTGCACCATTCCTGGCAGCGCAGCAGAAATCAGTAAAGGCAGTAACCAGCGAGCTTTCATTGTTATGTCCTTGGTTGCGTAGTTTAGCAGGACATAACGTAGTTACCTTTTTTTACAATTTGATGAATTTCCCCATAAATTATTGCATCTACATCTAATCCTGTTGCGGTGCCTTCTCCTTTAACGGGAAGCGACGGCGCACGACAACAAAGAACAGCGGCACGAAGAAGATGGCAAGGAAGGTGGCAGCCAGCATCCCGCCTATCACGCCCGTTCCCACCGCATGCTGACTGGCTGAGCCCGCGCCGCTGCTGGTCGCCATCGCACAACTTAAATTATTTAGAATATAGGGTAAGCAGGAAAACTCAGAGAACCTACAACTCCAAGTATGACGGAGATAAAAGCAAAAACCAGCACTGTCGTTATATTCCCCCTAATCAAGAGTGATTGCCGCCATAATAATTTCATTTTTATCAGGGTAGACACTCAGATAAACGTCATATTCACTATAAGACAGCGAACGCCAGTGGATAGTATTAGCATCAATATTTTCAGGAATAAACCCTTTAGCTATTAAATATCTTTCCAATTTTGGGTCACGTATTCAACTCGGTGATCGTCAGGTAGAATGTTCATCTGTTTTCCTAAATATTTAGAAGAAGAGCCTGATGGCAACGGTTGAGGTAAAATGCCCGTTTTGTGAGCAAACAGACCC
>NZ_JAUMIO010000021.1:0-90587 GCF_032905925.1 Pectobacterium sp. HCp5_1 | reverse complement strand
CCGGGTCTGTTTGCTCACAAAACGGGCATTTTACCTCAACCGTTGCCATCAGGCTCTTCTTCTAAATATTTAGGAAAACAGATGAACATTCTACCTGACGATCACCGAGTTGAATACGTGACCTAAAAAAGAATGGATACGCAAACGTATCCATTCTATTAATTACCACTTGGTATTATCTTTGAATATCTCTGTCATGTTTCAAACTACGTGTGTGGGCCTGCGCCAGCGTATAGGAATACCTTGCTACATTTGTACAATTCTCATGAATTAGGTTATTTTTTTATTAAAAGCAAAATTATAGTTGTTATTAAATGATCTGTTTTATTGTTTTCTTTTAATTATCACCTGGCTTTTTAATTCATGGCTTTTGCATTATGCCTGAGTGTGCTGTTTTGCCTGTAGTTCCTCTTTTCGCATCGTTCTGACAATTTTATAAATCCATTGCAGCGAGACATTATATTTTTTAGCCAGAGCGCTGTGATTGCGCCCGTCAAACTCTTCATAGATTTGAAGATCGCGTTGAGACGCGCGCCAGGAGATTCCCATCGGGAAATAAACGTTTTGCCCGCCCCATACGGTCATCATATGTTTGGCAACGGCATTACCGACCAGCTCAGCGGTTTGTGGATCTAACTCCGTGACGGTTTTGACCGTATCGGCAACGTGTTGAGAAAGCTCGACCAGAAGCTCAGGACCTTTACTGCGAAATTGTGGCTCAGTCATAAATCACCTTATTGTTATGTGTGTTGTTGCTGACGTGAAAACTGGGTTGTTACCTTTGCAGAGACTTCCCTGCTGCTATGTGTCTATTTAAAACTATAGTTGTTTTCATGTCAACATCTTTAGTTTTAATTTAGGTTGTTTTTGGTTGTAAAAAGAAATGACAACGGAAGGGGCTACACGCAAAAGGGGCCCGATGAGGGACAAAAAAATCCCGCCACAGGGCGGGAAAGGAACAACATAGACAGGGTGAATAACACAACATCAACAAGGGTTGGTGAAACAATAGCACGAGGATTGTATAAAACTGTTGCGCGTAGGTAAGGTTACTTGGGCGGGGGTAAACGTTTTTTAGCGCTGAAACGTTTGTTGATAAAGCGGTTACTCACAACCCTTTTATCGGCATAAAACAAACCGGAGTCCGTATCGGTCCACCGGCTTTGATGAGAAGAAAAGAGAGGGATACCGCGAGTATCGGGCTATAGCAGCACCGAATACCAGAACACGCGGCCAATGATCTCGACGTCAGATTCGTAGGCTTCTTCGTCAGTCTCGCGATTGAAGCTATGGATGACGAGAAGGCCGCCCGGCTTGCGGTACAGTTGTTTGATTCGTTTTAGTTTTTCGTTGCCGCCGCCTTCCTGAGCGATGGCATAGAGCTTTCCATCAATGATGCGTTTGTTGTTAGTATCAACCGCAACGGTGGTTCCATCAGGAATGATGGGTTCCATACTGTCGCCCGCTGCCGGGAAACAAAGAACGCCTGAACCGTCCGTATTTGCACCTACCTTACGCAGCGTCGCTTTGGAGAAACGGAGCTTAAAGCCGTTGTAATCCTCACTTTGAATGCGTCCGTCGCCGCAGGCAAACTCAATATCCTTTAAAAAAGGCACTTCCACCTCGTCCTCTGATAGTTCTGTTGTGCTGTCCCAAGCTGATACGGTGCCCCATTCGGATTTTGGCGGAATGCTGGGTTCCTGGAGTGAGCGAGTGACTTCGCTGCTACGCATTGGGTCTTCGCCGTTTGCCAGCCATTCAGGGCGAACATGTAGTGCATTGGAAAGCTCAACAATTTTGGTTGTCTGCGACGCTTTCCCCACCTCGATCTTCTGTATGGCGGCCTGAGATACGCCAATCATGTCGCCAAGTGCTTTTTGGCTAAGCCCTTGTGCAGTTCTGGCGGTCTTTAATCGTTCTGCAAGTGTTGTTTTCATTCGTTTAATGTACAATCTAGGTTGTTATTTATCAAGCGGGTATTAATCTTGTTTAAAAAAAGCCACCGCCGTTCGTCATTAGCACGAATAATAATTGCACATGAATACAACTTTAAATACGACTAAAGTTGTTATTCTATGACGTTAATCCTGCATGACTGGATGAGATAACGTCGGCATCCCTAAGCGCTATCGCTCGATTATCAAAAAACCTAATAAGTATCAGTCAGTCATAGCATCGCCTTATTCCACCCCCTGATTTGCTTTAAACGTGTGAGTCACTTGATCTAAATCACAATCTGGCCGTATGTATTTTGCTTTTATGGAAATCCCGCTGTGGGAAATATAACCAATAAATTCGTTTCATTAAGCATACGCATGACTGCGTGTCGCGGAGGATGTATGTCTGTAATTCGCACGTGTTTAAGTCTGTTTGGTGGTGATACGGTAATTGTTCGGTGTACAAATACATTTGAAGTGCAAATGAGCAGTAGCGAACAGGAAACCATGACTGAAGAAAATAGTGCTACGCAGGATTCTATTTGCCGTCATGCGGAAGGCGAAGTGTATTTAACGGTGCCTTATACCGGGATTTGGGATGTCGTGATCCGAGCAAAAAACGATACACCTGAGCATTCAATAACCTATTTTCCTGCCTGATGACACTCTGGTTGGTTATATTCTGTTAATAACTTGATAATACGTTGTCGTTATCCGGTCATGAGTATTTGAATATACCAACCTTTCCCTTCCTTTTCTTCCCTCATTGCTCAACGTTGTGAGTGCGTCGGTATCTTTCTATTTCGCTTTTCATCTATTATCTTAATTGATGCTTCCACTTGTTATTATTAATGATTCGCAGGGGTGATAGAGTCTGGATCTTTTGCCATACTCATACTCAGCCACCATGCATCTTGACTCTTGGCAAGATAGGGTACTTTGTTTGCTAACGTTTGGCTTGCTGTTCTTATCGTGCTCATTGCTGCAACATTTTGGATTTATAGCTAAATTTTTGTCTAATCTGAACATTAATACGATGGGAGGGGGGAACCCATGAGTCGTGCCCCAATAAGCAAAGATGAAGACAAACGTCTTGCTGCTCTTCGTGAGTATGGAATTAAGAACGTATTATTCGACCCGGGTCTGAGTAACCTGATTAGTCTGGCCGCTAACATCTTCAGCGTGCCTATCGTTTTGGTGTCGTTGGTCGAGGCTGAACGTCAACTGTTTGCCGCCAGCGTGGGTGTTCCTTTTTGCGAAACGCCTCGCGATATCTCTTTTTGCGCGCATACGATCCTAAAGAAAAAGATCATGGTAGTGCCCGATGCCCTTAAGGATGCCCGTTTTAAAAATAACCCACTGGTTGTAGGCGTTCCCTACATTCGTTTTTATGCTGGCATTCCATTAATTACACCGTCTGGGCATGCCATCGGCACCTTGTGCATTATCGATTTGAAACCCAGAGCGACATTCACTAAACGTGATGAGCATAATTTGCAAGATCTGGCTTCATTAGTCATGGACAAGCTGGAAATGCGACGTCTGGAACTGGCGCGTAAAGCCAGTCAGGTGCGTTTTGAAAATATTGCCAATACCTCGCCCGATACCATTTTGTGCGTTAATGAGAAGGGGATGATCACCTTCTGGAATACCGCAGCGGAACACATGCTGCAATATCCTGACGAGGAAATTATTGGCCGCAGTATTAATACCATCGTGCCTGATGCCTTTGTCGTGCAGCTCGATCATCTGATCACCGATCGGGATTCGATGATGAAAGGCGTGACGCTGGAACTGAACGTACAAGCCAAAAGCGGTTGTCTGGTTCCAGTCGAATTGTCGGTTTCGATGTGGGAAGACAACGACAATGTGAGCTATGGCGCGATATTGCGTGACATTACAGAACGGCGACGCAATGAAGAGCGGCTGTTCTTACTCGCGCATCTGGATCCACTAACCGGATTGGCAAACCGTACGCTGCTGACATCCAATCTGGAAACTGCACTCAAGAATGAACCTGCGGTTTGTATCATGATGGTCGATCTGGACGGGTTTAAGGATGTGAATGACAGCCTGGGGCATTCCTGCGGCGATCATATTCTGGTACATGTCGCCAAAAAAATAAAAGCCACGGTTCGCTCCGGTGATGTTGTTGCGCGAATGGGCGGGGACGAGTTTGCGCTACTGTTTCCTGGCCTGAGTGACAAAAAGGTCGCGGGCAAAATTGCTGAGCAAATCATCCATGAAATTTCTCAGGCGATGATTATTGACGATCATCAAATCAATATTAGTGCCAGTATCGGTGCGGTGCTGTACCCAGAATACGGGCTGACCGTGCAGGACCTGTTGACCAGCGCGGATCTCGCGCTGTATCAGGCGAAATCTGAAGGCCGAAACTGCTACCGCTTTTTTACACGCGAGCTGCTTGAGGTCTTTCAGGCTAAGCATGCCTTCCAGTTAGAATTTGTGCGCGCTTACGAGCAGCATGAGTTTGAGATGTTCTACCAGCCACAGGTCAAACTGGCGACGAATGAGATTGTTGGTGCCGAGGCACTGCTGCGCTGGCGTCATCCGGAAAGAGGACTGCTTAGCCCCGCGGCATTTCTTACCGCACTGGAAAACGGTCCGTGGGCAGAACGCGTCGGGGATTGGATCGTCGAAACGGCATGCAGGCAGGCGGCGGAATGGAGCCAGGCGAGTGACAGCTATTTTCGTATCAGCATCAATCTTTTCAGCGCACAGTTTCGTACCGGTATGTTGGCGCAAAAGATTATGGATATTCTTGCGCGTACCGGGTTACAGCCCAGTTCGCTGGAGCTGGAAATCACGGAAAATATCATCCTGCGTTACGATGAAAGCATGCTACAGCCGTTAAATACGCTACGTGAAGCGGGAATCGGTATTGCCTTTGATGATTATGGAACGGGCTATGCGTCGCTCAGTATGCTTAAAAACTACCCGGTAACTCGGCTGAAAATCGATCAAACTTTTGTTCGAACCATGTGCGAGTCTCCGCCAGATGCGGCGATTGTTCGAGCGATCCTGTATCTCGGGAAAAGTTTCGGCCTGGGTGTGATTGCTGAGGGTGTGGAAACCTTAGAGCAGAGCGAGCGTCTGCGGGGTAAAGGGTGTGAGGAAGCACAGGGATATCTGTTTGGGCATCCGATGCCTGCCGAGGAATTCACCCAGTTGCTGAAACTGAATAAGCCAATAGACGTGTAAGCAAGATAGACGAACAGCGTTTTTACCATCCTGCCTTACCAGAAAGCCAGCGTTCGCTGGCTTTCATACTTTGCATTCTCCGCGCGCTTCACAGACTAAAAAGTGGAATCTGGATCACATTTTTTCTATAGTGCTGGCTCGTAACCCAGTACCGGATGTCCCGTGCACGAAATATTTGAGATGCTCCTTGCGGTCTTCGACCGCGCCGCGCTGATGCTGATTTGTCTGTTTTTCCTGACAAGAACGCGTCAGTTCCGGCAATTACTGCAAAAAGAGCAGCACTCGCCAGGAGAGCGGGTGACAGTGACGGCCATCTTTTCGCTGTTTGCGCTGTTTGGTACGTATTCCGGCATTAATGTTGAAGGGTCGCTCGTCAACGTGCGCGTGATTGCCGTGATGTCCGGCGGTATTCTCTTCGGTCCTTGGGTAGGCATTGCGACCGGTATCATTGCGGGAGCGCATCGTTACCTCATTGATATCGATGGCATCACCTCCGTCCCTTGCCTGATTACCAGCATCATCGCGGGTATCACTTCCGGCTACATCAATAAGAAAGTCAAAAAAGAACAGCAGTGGAGCATCGGGATTCTGGGCGGCATGCTGTGTGAGTCGTTAACCATGTTGCTGGTTGTGGCATGGGCGACGCCGATTGAATTAGGGCTGGATATTGTTTCAAAAATTGCAGTGCCGATGATTCTTGGTTCCGTCTGTATTGGCCTGATCGTTCTGCTGGTGCAAAGCGTGGCGAATGAAAAAGAGGTCATTGCCGCCAGGCAGGCCAAACTCGCGCTGGATATCGCACACAAGACACTGCCGTATTTCCGCAATATCAACAGCGATTCATTGACGGCTATTTGTAGGATCATTCGGACTGAAATTAATGCAGATGCGGTGGCAATAACGAACACGCAGCACATTCAGGCGTATGTGGGAATTGGGGAAGAAAAGTATAATATCGGCCACGACATTATCAGCCCAATGACGCAGCAGGCGATTCATGACGGGAAAATCATCATTAAGAATAATGATGAACAGCACCTGACGCCGGAAATCCATTCGATGATCGTCATCCCGCTGTGGGAACACGGGCAGGTAACCGGCACGCTGAAAATCTATTATCGCCATGCACATAAAATTACCTATTCATTACGCGTGATGGCCGTCGGTTTATCGCAAATCATGTCAACGCAAATTGAAGTGTCCCGCACAGAGCAACTGCGTGATATGGCAAATAAAGCAGAACTGAGAGCGCTGCAAAGTAAGATCAATCCGCACTTTCTTTTTAATGCGCTGAATGCGATTTCCTCATCTATTCGTATTAATCCCGATACCGCGCGCCAGCTGGTGATCAATCTGTCCCGCTATTTGCGCTATAACCTCGAACTTAACGATGATGCGCTGATCGATATAAAGAAAGAGCTGTACCAAATTCAGGATTATATCGCGATTGAGCAGGCGCGGTTCGGTGCCAAGCTAACGGTGATTTACGATATCGACGACGATTTAGCGTACAAAATCCCCAGCTTGTTAATTCAGCCGCTGGTCGAAAACGCGATTGTGCACGGTATTCAGCCTTGCAGAGGCAAAGGAACTGTGGTGCTGTCCGTGAAGGAGCAGGGCGATAAGCTACTGGTCGCGGTAAAAGATACGGGTAATGGTATTAGTCAGGAAACGATGGATCGCGTTGCGCGCAATGAATTACCAGGGAATAGAATTGGTCTGTTGAATGTCCATCACCGGGTTCGCTTGCTCTATGGCGATGGGCTGCATATTCGCCGCCTGGAACCGGGGACCGAGATTTATTTCTACATTCCACGAGAAGATAAAACCCCGTCGGCGTTGCCGGATGCCATTCAGGTGCCACAACCGGGATATTCTGCTGCTGAACAAACAGGAGGCAACCCATGAAAGCCATTATTGTTGAAGATGAGTTCCTCGCGCAGCAAGAGCTGAGTTACCTCATCAAACAGCACAGTGATATTACGATTGAGGCGACATTTGATGACGGGCTGGATGTACTGAAATATCTGCAACATAACGACGTCGATGCGATCTTTTTGGATATCAATATCCCCTCATTAGATGGTGTCTGGCTGGCGCAAAATATCAGCAAATTCGCGCATAAGCCTTACATCATTTTTATTACGGCGTACAAAGAACATGCGGTTGAGGCGTTTGAAGTCGAAGCCTTCGATTACATTCTCAAGCCGTATCATGAATCGCGTATCGTCACGATGCTGCGTAAGCTGGAAACGACATGGCAACAGCGACAAATGGCTCCTGCTGTTGAAACGGGCGTGCCTTCTGGTGCCCCGAGAAGTGCGCAGCACACCATTAACCTGATGAAAGACGAACGGATTATCGTCACGGATATTAACAATATCTACTATGCGGCCGCGCAGGAAAAGGTCACGCTGGTTTATACCCGGCGTGAGGAATTCATCATGCCGATGAATATTACGGAATTTTGCAGCCGCTTGCCGGAAGAGTACTTCTTCCGTTGCCATCGTTCTTACTGCGTCAACCTGACGAAAATCCGTGAAATTGTGCCGTGGTTTAACAATACCTATATTCTGCGATTGAACGATCTGGATTTTGAAGTCCCGGTAAGTCGAAGCAAGATAAAGGCGTTCAGGTCATTGATGCGTCTTTAACGGCATTTCATTCCGCGTTTCAGGCATCTCATTCCCCATTCGAACAACCACTGTCAGCCCGCTTGTATACTGGCCTCAGCCCATAAGCTGACAGTGTTTTGATGGATTTTCTCTTCTCCACATCAGCTTATATTTTTTAGCGTACCGAGTGAATCGGACCAATTTTTGATGTAGGGGAAAACCCATGAATACCAAACCAGTTAATCGGGGATTAATTGTCCTCGGTACGATCATCACCCAAATGGGACTCGGCACGATTTACACCTGGAGTTTATTCAACCAGCCGCTGGTGGACAAATTTGGCTGGACGCTGAGCTCCGTTGCGACGACGTTTTCCATTACCAGTTTCTGTCTGGCCTTTGCCACGCTGTTTGCCGGTAAATTTCAGGAGCGTATTGGTCTGCGCCGCTTAACGATGATCGCTGGTATCGCGCTGGGTGCGGGTCTGATGGCGAGTGCAGTAAGCCCGTCGCTGACGCTGATTTATCTGCTGATGGGCGTTGTTGTCGGTTTTGCGGACGGCACGGCATACATCACGACGCTGTCCAATCTGATCAAATGGTTCCCTAATCGAAAAGGGTTGATTGCGGGCATTTCTGTTGGTGCCTTTGGTACCGGAAGCCTGCTGTTCAAATACGTAAACAGCTTTTTGATTGCGGAAGTCGGTGTGTCAGAAGCCTTTTTCTACTGGGGCATTATTGTCATGGCGATGATTCTGGTTGGTAGCTCACTGCTGAAAGAACCTGCTGCAGTACCGGTTCAACAGGTTGCGGTTCAGGGGCAGGCGCGTGATTTCTCGCTGGCTGAAATGTTGGCGACCAAAGAATCGTATTTGCTGTTTATTATCTTCTTCACTGCGTGCATGAGCGGCCTGTATTTGATTGGCATTGTGAAAGATATCGGTGTGCAAATGGCCGGAATGGATATGGCAATGGCGGCCAATGCCGTGTCTGCGATTGCGATTTTTAATACCGTTGGACGGATTGTGCTTGGCGCGCTTTCCGATAATGTCGGACGTATGCGGGTGATCAGTTTTACCCTGTTCGTGACGATTCTGGCGGTGTCAGTGATGACATTCCTGCCGCTTAATCCGCTTCTGTTCTTTACCTGTGTCAGCGCCATTGCCTTCTGTTTTGGCGGTAATATCACGGTGTTCCCGGCGATTGTTGGCGACTTCTTTGGCCTGAAAAATCACAGCAAAAACTACGGCGTGATTTATCAGGGGTTCGGTATCGGTGCATTGTCTGGCTCGTTTATCGCCGCTCAGCTTGGAGGCTTCCAGGCTACCTTTATGGCCATCATCATTATGTCTGTCGTTTCGCTGCTGATCACTCTGTGGGTTAAACCACCGAAACATCAGCCCGTTGCTGCTTCAATGCGTACGGATATGGCACACGCACAGAGCTAACCGAAGACCGTGGCGGGCAGTCGAAGGGCTGTCCGCCACAACATTTTTCTGACATAAGGTTTTTCTGCCACACGATTTCCCCTCTCTTACCTGCTGAAATATCGCGATACAGTTCATCACCTTCCCAGTCATCTACGTGTCACAGGCGAACTCTAGCGTCATTATCAGCACACCTTTTTCCTAAAAAACGCGATTTTTAAATCGTACCGGAGAAAACATCATGATGATTCGGTTTAGGTGCACGTCTGTTTTTTTGATGCTGTTAAGTGTGGTCTTGCTCATTCCGCTGTCTGCCAGGGCGGCGGTTGAGCTGACGTTTTGGCATAGCATGGACAGCAACCTGAACACGGAATTAATACGGCTGGTCAACCGGTTTAATGAATCTCAGACGGTGTACCACGTTGAGCCTATCTACAAAGGTAGCTATGAACAGACGCTGGCCGCTGGCATTGCCGCTTATCGCACGGGTAACGCGCCGGATATTTTGCAGGTTTATGATGTCGGTACACCGAATATGATGCACAGCGGGGCGATTATCCCTGTGTTCGATCTGTTCAATCAGGTTGGTATCGATAATGACGAAAAAGCCTTCTTGCCTGCGGTGGGACTGTTTTACAGCGACAGTCAGACCGGACACCTGATTTCCCAACCGTTCAACAGTTCCACCCCCGTTCTCTACTACAACAAAGATGCGTTTATTAAAGCGGGGCTCGATCCTGATAAGCCGCCACGCACCTGGAATGAACTGGCATACGACGCGATGCGGCTACGCGAGAGCGGAATGACATGCGGTTATACGAATGCAGGACAGCAGGGTTGGATATTACTGGAAGCCTTTAGCGTGTGGAATGGATTGCCGATTGCGACGAAAAACAATGGCTTCGATGGTGTCGACGCGCATCTGTTGGTAAATGGCCCGTTGCAGGTCGCCCACATCACCCAGCTTGCGGAGATGATGAAGAAGAAGGCGTTCAGCTATTTCGGCCGCAATGATGAAGGCACTACACGCTTTTATAACGGTGACTGCGGCATATTGACCACTTCATCGGGTGGACTACGCAAGATTCAGAACTATGCCAAATTTCACTACGGTGTAGGCATGCTGCCTTACAGCGAGGAAGCGAAAGGCGCACCGCAGAATACGTTCATCGGAGGGGCAAGCCTTTGGGTCATGAAAGGGAAAGCAGCATCGCATTATCAAGGGATCGCTGAATTCCTGCATTTCCTCACGTTGCCGGAAAATGCCGCCGAATGGCATCAGATGACGGGCTATTTACCCGTGACACAACCTGCTTACGAACTCACGCGCGATCAGGGATTTTATGCCCGATACCCCGGCAGCGATGTTGCGTTGAAACAACTCACTAATAAACCGCCACTGCCTTATACGCGCGGGTTCCGCTTGGGCAACATGCCACAAATTCGCACCATCATGGATGAAGAACTGGAGAAGGTCTGGGCAGAGCAAGAAACGCCGCAGCAGGCGCTGGACAATGTGGTTTCTCGGGGCGATCTCCTGTTGCAGCATTTCGCGCAGTCGGTTTCCCGTCACTCGTGACATTTCCCGTTTATTTGGAGTTTTCGACAGATGACAAGGCAAAATAGAGGCATAACTCAGGACGTAATTGCGGCGCAAAACGCGACGGTTCTGGCAGTAGCGCATCGTGGCGTTTGGGATTCGGCACCGGAAAATTCGTTGGCGGCGCTGCGTGAGGCGATTCGTCTGGGCGTTGATATCGTGGAGATGGATGCGCAATTGACGGCTGATAGCCACGTTGTCGTGATTCATGATGATACGCTCGATCGCACGAGCGATATGAGCGGCTGCATTGGCAAGATGACGCTGGCGGAGATTCGTCAGGCACGTCTACGCGGGAGCGATGGCGGTTCTGCATGGCCATTGAGCAACGAAAAAGTCCCGTTATTGTATGAAGTTCTCGAAGAAGCGCGAGGACGTATTGTCATCAATGTGGATGTCAAACATGAGCAGGAATTTGGTGTGATCGCCCGCGATATCCGTGATAAAGGCCTGAGTGCTGGCGCGATCATGAAAAGCCCGGTTGATCTTGCCGCTGCCCGTTTTCCCATTGCCTCACCGTCGCGGGATACCCAGGTTCCCTACATGCCGATGATCCACCTCAAACGTGGGAAAACCGTCGATATTTTGCGACAGATTGATGATATTGGCGTCGGCATTGTGGAAGCCAATTTTGATCATATTGATGCGGTGACCGAAGCGTATGCCGAGTTCCAACGGCTTGGAGTTCGGATTTGGGTGAACACGCTGGATTGCTCGCATTCACTCGACTATAGCGACACGCGAGCCTTAGCCGAACCTGACGCCGTATGGGGCGCATTAATTCGCGCGGGGGTGGGGGCGGTTCAGGTGGATCACGCTGCCGAATTTGTCGAGTTCCGGTCAACGTTGTTGCGCTGACATATCAGGATTGACAGCAGGCAGGATGCCGCTTTCCTTTTGAAAAGTGTAAAGTTATGTGGATTTAGTAACTGAAAAGTTAAGAATGCTTGAAAATGCCACGGCAACCCATACGATGTAGGTGTTGCAAACTTTATCTTTCTGCAAGAGGAAATCAGACCTTTATGATGCGTATTGCGCTTTTCCTGATCACCAACCTGGCGGTGATGTTGGTTTTCGGGCTGGTACTCAGCCTGACGGGAATTCAGTCCAGCAGTGTCCAGGGCTTAATGATTATGGCTGGGCTGTTTGGCTTTGGCGGTGCGTTTGTTTCACTGCTGATGTCTAAATGGATGGCGTTACGGTCCGTTGGCGGTGAAGTCATTGAACAACCACGTAACGAAACTGAACGATGGCTGATGGAAACGGTTCGTTCACAGTCACAGCAGGCTGGGATCGCGATGCCACAGGTCGCAATCTACCATGCACCGGACATCAATGCGTTCGCAACGGGAGCCCGTCGTGATGCGTCGCTGGTGGCCGTGAGTACTGGTTTACTGCAAAACATGAGCCGTGATGAAGCGGAAGCTGTTATCGCGCATGAGATTAGCCACATCGCGAATGGCGACATGGTAACGATGACGTTGGTTCAGGGGATCGTAAACACCTTCGTTATCTTTATCTCTCGTCTTATCGCGCAAGTCGTTTCCGGTTTCCTTTCCGGCAACCGTGACGAAGGCGAAAGCAGTAACGGTAACCCGCTGGTTTACTTTGCTGTCGCCACCGTGCTGGAACTGGTGTTTGGTATTCTTGCCAGCATCATCACCATGTGGTTCTCACGCTACCGTGAATTCCATGCGGATGCCGGTTCAGCCAAGCTGGTGGGGCGTGAGAAAATGATAGCTGCATTGCAGCGTCTGAAGACTAGCTATGAGCCGCAGGAAGAGAGCAGCATGATGGCTTTCTGCATTAACGGAAAATCGAAGTCCTTCAGCGAACTGTTCATGTCACACCCGCCGTTGGATAAGCGTATTGAAGCGCTGCGCTCCGGCGAATACCTGAAGTAATTTACGATATTATCTTCTACCGTTATCTTCCCAAAGGCCCATTCGGGCCTTTGTTATTTCTGCTTTTATTGGTTCATCGCTCCTGCGTTTTCTCCGCCCCAATGTTTTCATTAGATCTGAAACAGGTGGTGAAAATATGAAGAATGTTTTATAAAATAAAACCACGATCACGGAAAAATGAAACATTGTTTCTATAATGCCGATATAACAGGCGTCTCGCGTGAGATTGGTGGCCTGATTTTTGAACAACCGGTGTCGGGATGACCGATTTATCGGGCGATCGAAATGTCAGGTTATCGAAGAGTATGCGCGTGTGGCGTCAGATTCTTCATGATAAGTTCTAAGGATTTACGGATGGCCAAAGGTAACAAGATCCCCCTAACGTTTCATACCTACCAGGATTCAGCAACCGGCACCGAAGTTGTGCGCTTAACCCCGCCCGATGTTATCTGCCATCGCAACTATTTCTACCAGAAGTGTTTCTTCAATGACGGCAGCAAGCTGCTGTTTGGTGCTGCATTTGATGGCCCGTGGAATTACTATCTGCTGGATTTAAAAGAGCAGAGCGCCACGCAACTGACGGAAGGCAAAGGTGACAACACCTTCGGTGGCTTCCTGTCTCCGAATGACGATGCGCTGTATTACGTTAAAAATACCCGTAATCTGATGCGTGTCGATCTGGCTACGCTGGAAGAGAAAACGATTTATCAGGTGCCTGACGATTGGGTCGGCTACGGTACCTGGGTTGCCAACTCCGATTGCACCAAAATGGTCGGAATTGAGATCAAAAAAGAGGACTGGAAGCCACTGACCGATTGGAAAAAATTCCAGGAATTCTATTTCACCAATCCTTGCTGTCGTCTGATTCGCGTCGATTTGATAACGGGCGAAGCGGAGACTATCCTTCAGGAAAACCAGTGGCTGGGTCACCCAATCTACCGTCCGGGTGATGACAACACGGTGGCTTTCTGCCACGAAGGTCCACATGACCTGGTTGATGCGCGTATGTGGTTCATCAATGAAGATGGCACCAACATGCGTAAAGTGAAAGAGCATGCGGAAGGCGAAAGCTGCACCCACGAATTCTGGGTTCCAGATGGCTCAGCGATGATTTACGTCTCTTACCTTAAAGACGATACCAATCGCTACATCCGCAGCATCGATCCGGTTACTCTGGAAGATCGCCAACTGCGCGTCATGCCGCCGTGTTCTCACCTGATGAGTAACTATGATGGTACGCTGCTGGTGGGTGATGGTTCCGATGCGCCGGTCGACGTGCAGGACGATGGCGGTTACAAAATTGAGAACGATCCGTTCCTGTATGTTTTCAATCTGAAAACAGGCAAAGAACATCGCATTGCACAGCACAATACATCTTGGGACGTGTTGGAAGGCGACCGTCAGGTTACTCACCCACATCCTTCCTTTACGCCGGATAATAAACAAGTTCTGTTTACTTCTGACGTAGATGGAAAGCCTGCGCTGTATCTGGCGAAGGTTCCTGATTCAGTCTGGCACTAATAATACTAATAAGTCCGCGTCACATTTTATGGCGCGGATTATTTTAAAATATTTTCTTACATATTATTTTATTAAGTCTCTGACGCGGTTATTTCTCAAACTTAACTTGATTATCGTTATTGCTCCATTGCCATAATCAAAGCGTTCCCTTTATACTAAAACCATTGTTCTATTTTTTTTAAAACAAAAAAACCTGAGTAGGGTAACCACAAAAATGGCTAGTGCAGATTTAGATAAACAACCCGATTCCGTGTCGTCCGTTTTAAAGGTTTTTGGTATTTTACAGGCATTAGGTGAAGAGAGAGAAATTGGTATTACCGAGCTTTCTCAGCGAGTCATGATGTCCAAGAGTACCGTTTACCGCTTCTTGCAGACGATGAAATCCCTGGGCTATGTTGCGCAGGAAGGTGAATCAGAGAAATATTCGCTGACGCTCAAGTTGTTTGAACTTGGGGCAAAAGCATTGCAGAACGTAGATTTAATCCGCAGTGCGGATATACAGATGCGTGAGTTGTCTGCACTAACGCGGGAAACGATCCACCTTGGCGCGTTGGATGAAGACGGCATCGTTTATATCCACAAGATTGATTCGATGTATAACCTGCGTATGTATTCACGCATTGGCCGTCGCAATCCGCTGCACAGTACCGCAATTGGTAAAGTGCTGTTGGCATGGCGCGATCGCAGCGAAGTGGAAGAGGTTCTGTCGACCGTCGAATTCACTCGCAGTACGCCACACACGCTGTGCTCTGCTGAAGCGCTTCTCAACCAATTGGATGTCGTGCGTGAGCAAGGCTACGGAGAAGACAACGAAGAGCAAGAAGAAGGGTTGCGTTGTATCGCCGTGCCAGTATTCGATCGCTTTGGCGTGGTGATTGCGGGCCTCAGTATTTCTTTCCCAACAATTCGTTTTTCAGAAGAAAACAAACACGAATATGTCGCTACGCTGCACACCGCAGCCAGAAATATCTCTGAGCAAATGGGCTACCACGATTACCCTTTCTGATATTTGCTATCAATGCCTGAGCCTGTCCTTGCCGACAGGCTTTTTTTATGGCGAGCCATCTCTGGCTGTCACTCTGCGGGCCGTCGCAAGCGACGTTGAAAAACGTTCCCCACGTTTTTTTATTTTTGTACCAACACGATAGCGATGCGCATCAACATGATGTGGATAACAGATAGGGTTGGGTATCGAACTTGGCTATGCCACGGTGGTAAGATAGCTCACAGGTACCTGTCATAAGTGGTTATAAGTGGAGTCGTTGTGAACATATTAGAAGTGGTTTTTGTCTTGCTGATTGTGCTGCTGGCCGCGCTGGTCTGGTTTTTTGTTAATCGGGCGAGTGTCAGAGCGAATGAGCAAGTGAAATTGCTGCAGGAAATCGTAGAGCAGCAACGCCAGCAGTTAGCGTTATTGAAAAAATTGCTGCCCCAGAATGCAGAGAAAAGTGAGCCTGAGACGCTTGC
Source organism: Pectobacterium sp. HCp5_1 (assembly GCF_032905925.1). Lineage (NCBI taxonomy): Bacteria > Pseudomonadati > Pseudomonadota > Gammaproteobacteria > Enterobacterales > Pectobacteriaceae > Pectobacterium > Pectobacterium sp. HCp5_1. Next base: position 74,895 of record NZ_JAUMIO010000021.1, on the reverse strand, counting down.
CGCTGAGCGCGATCGTGATGATGTGGAGTTAACGTTTAAAAGTGTCATCCCGGAACGTTAATGGCTCAATCACTGTGTAACGCGTAAAACACCTATCCCTTTGCCTGCTTACGTCATCCTTCATGCTGATGGCGTAAGCAGGCATTGTTATAAAATGAAGAAGGCTTTACAGGAAGCACAAAAACAACATGGCAAATGCTCAAAACAACATAGCAAACGATCAACAGGAATTGGTTCTAAAACGAGGGTTAAAGAATCGACATATTCAACTGATTGCGCTGGGTGGCGCGATTGGTACCGGTTTATTTTTAGGAATATCGCAGACTATCCAAATGGCAGGGCCGTCCGTTTTATTGGGCTATGCGATTGCTGGAATGATTGCGTTTCTGATTATGCGGCAGTTGGGTGAGATGGTGGTGGAGGAGCCGGTAGCGGGTTCGTTTAGCCATTTTGCCTATAAGTACTGGGGCGACTTTGCCGGCTTTCTGGCTGGCTGGAACTACTGGGCGATGTTTATTCTGGTAGGGATGGCAGAACTAACAGCCGTGGGAATTTATATTCAATACTGGTGGCCTGAAACGCCAACCTGGCTGTCCGCCGCGATATTCTTTGTGCTGATCAACCTTATCAATCTGGTTAATGTGCGGATGTTTGGGGAAACGGAATTCTGGTTTGCCCTGATCAAAGTGCTTGCCATCGTTGGGATGATTGTCTTCGGCAGTTGGCTGCTGCTAAGTGGCAATGGCGGCGAAACGGCAACGGTGCGTAACTTATGGATCCATGGCGGATTCATGCCAAATGGCGCAAGCGGATTGATCATGGCGATGGCGGTGATCATGTTTTCATTCGGCGGTCTGGAATTGGTGGGTATTACCGCTGCCGAAGCGGCCGAACCGAAGCGTTCTATTCCGCAGGCGACCAATCAGGTGGTTTATCGCATCCTGATTTTCTATATCGGCGCGCTGTCTATTTTGTTATCGCTTTATCCGTGGGGAAAGGTTGTCGATGGCGGGAGTCCGTTTGTCCTGATTTTCCATGCGCTGAATAGCAATATGGTGGCGAACATACTTAATATCGTCGTGCTAACGGCGGCGTTATCGGTTTATAACAGCGGCGTGTACTGCAATAGCCGGATGCTTTACGGTTTGGCAAAACAGGGAAATGCGCCGAAATCTCTCGCGAAGGTCAACGCGCGTGGTGTTCCCGTTCGTTCTATCGTGCTGTCAGCATTAGCAACATCGTTTGGAGTGGCGATCAACTATCTGATGCCAGGCAAAGCCTTTGAACTGTTGATGGCGCTGGTGGTGTCGACGCTGGTGATTAACTGGATCATGATCTGCTTTGCGCACCTGCGCTTCCGTCAGGCGATGATTGAGAAGGGCATTGTTCCTGCGTTTAAAGCCTTCTGGTATCCGTGGGGTAACTACCTGTGTCTGGCGTTTCTGGCGGGGATTCTGGTGATTATGCTGCTGTCGCCAGGAATTCGCATTTCGGTCATCTTAATTCCGCTCTGGATTGCCGTTATTTGGCTTGGTTTCCGATTCTCCCGCAAAAATAATGCAGCGATGAAGTCGGTACAGACACAGTAACTCCCCGTTGCCTGTTCATCACGATGCAAAGATGAACAGGCCACTATCCGGCTTTAACACACCACTTATAAGGTGTATTATTGCCCCGACGTTATCCATGTCACGCTAATGCGCACCTTTAGTGTTCGCATCATGTGTATATATTTCACAGAGTAAAGAGAAATAGCATGGTTAACACTTTTGATTTTCAATTGATATACGATTTTTTGCATGTGAGCTTTCGTGTGGCTCACCACTGTAAATAAGGGAATTATAATGCCAGTTATCACCCTTCCTGATGGAAGTCAGCGTCATTACGACCACGCCGTTTCTCCCCTCGATGTTGCACTTGATATTGGTCCCGGTCTGGCAAAAGCCTGTATCGCAGGACGTGTCAATGGCGAGCTGGTTGACGCCAGCGATAAGATCGATACCGATGCGCAGTTAGCCATCATCACCGCTAAAGATGAAGCCGGTCTGGAAATTATTCGCCACTCCTGTGCGCACCTACTGGGCCATGCGATTAAGCAATTGTGGCCAGATACCAAAATGGCGATTGGTCCCGTTATCGATAACGGTTTTTACTATGACGTTGATATCGACCGTACCTTGACTCAGGAAGATATTGAGCTGCTCGAAAAGCGTATGCACGAACTTGCTGACACTGACTATGACGTCATTAAGAAAAAAGTCAGTTGGCAAGAAGCGCGCGATGCGTTCGCTGCACGCGGTGAGACCTACAAAATGGCGATTCTGGATGAGAACATCAGTCGTGATGATCGTCCGGGTCTGTATCACCATGAAGAATACATCGATATGTGCCGTGGTCCGCACGTACCGAATATGCGTTTCTGCCACCATTTCAAATTGCAGAAAACGTCCGGCGCTTACTGGCGTGGCGACAGCAAAAACAAAATGCTGCAACGTATCTACGGCACCGCATGGGCAGATAAAAAGCAACTGGCTTCTTATTTGCAACGTCTTGAAGAAGCGTCTAAGCGCGACCACCGCAAGATCGGCAAACAGCTTGACCTGTACCATATGCAGGAAGAAGCGCCAGGTATGGTGTTCTGGCACAACGACGGCTGGACGATCTTCCGCGAGCTGGAAGCGTTTGTACGCATGAAGCTGAAGTCGTACCAGTATCAGGAAGTAAAAGGCCCATTCATGATGGACCGCGTGATGTGGGAAAAAACCGGTCACTGGGAAAACTATAAAGAAGCGATGTTCACGACGTCATCAGAAAACCGTGAATACTGCATCAAGCCAATGAACTGCCCAGGCCACGTACAGATTTTCAATCAGGGATTGAAATCATACCGCGATCTGCCGCTGCGTATGGCTGAGTTCGGTAGCTGTCACCGTAATGAACCGTCAGGATCTCTGCATGGCTTAATGCGTGTGCGCGGCTTCACTCAGGACGATGCGCATATCTTCTGTACGGAAGAGCAGGTCCGTGATGAAGTGAACAGCTGCATCAAGATGGTGTATGACATGTACAGCACCTTCGGTTTTGAAAAAATCGTGGTGAAACTGTCTACGCGTCCTGAAAAACGTATTGGTAGCGATGAGATGTGGGATCGCGCTGAAGCCGATTTGGCGGCCGCGTTGACTGAAAATAACATCGAATTCGCCTATCAGCCGGGTGAAGGGGCGTTCTACGGCCCAAAAATTGAATTTACCCTGCATGACTGTTTGGATCGTGCGTGGCAGTGTGGTACGGTGCAACTCGACTTTTCATTACCGGGCCGTCTGAACGCGTCTTACGTTGGCGAAAGCAACGAGCGTCAGGTTCCGGTTATGATTCACCGGGCTATTTTGGGATCAATGGAGCGTTTCATCGGTATTCTGACCGAAGAATTCGCCGGTTTCTTCCCGACCTGGTTAGCCCCGGTTCAAGCGGTGATTATAAATATCACTGATAGCCAGTCTGATTATGTCAACGAATTGACCCGAAAACTGCAAGAAGCGGGCATTCGTGTAAAAGCAGACTTGAGAAATGAGAAGATAGGCTTTAAAATCCGCGAACACACTTTACGCCGTGTTCCCTATATGCTGGTTTGTGGCGACAAAGAAGTCGAGGCAGGAAAAGTTGCTGTCCGCACTCGTCGTGGTAAAGACCTGGGGAGCATGGATGTCAGTGAAGTCATCAGTAAGCTGCAACAAGAGATTCGCAGCCGTAGTCTTCATCAATTGGAGGTATAAGTATTAAAGGCGGAAAACGAGTTCAACCGGCGCGTCCTAATCGCATCAACAGAGAGATTCGCGCACACGAGGTACGTCTATCAGGCGTCGAAGGCGAACAGCTGGGCATCGTAAGTCTAAATGAAGCATTAGAAAAAGCCGAAGAAGCAGGTGTTGATTTAGTTGAAATCAGTCCGAACGCCGAGCCGCCGGTTTGCCGAATTATGGATTACGGCAAGTTCCTTTATGAGAAGAGTAAAGCTACAAAGGAACAGAAGAAAAAACAAAAAGTTATTCAGGTCAAGGAAATTAAATTCCGACCTGGTACCGATGATGGCGACTATCAGGTCAAACTACGCAACCTGATTCGCTTTCTTGAAGATGGTGACAAAGCTAAAATCACACTGCGTTTCCGCGGTCGTGAAATGGCGCACCAACAGATTGGTATGGAAGTGCTTAACCGCGTTCGTGACGATCTGAGTGAACTGGCAGTGGTCGAATCCTTCCCAACGAAGATCGAAGGCCGTCAGATGATCATGGTGCTAGCACCGAAGAAGAAACAGTAAGGCATTCAAGTAGCAAGACCGTACAACCTCTGTGTTGTACGGCTTTGTTCGCCTTATCTGATTCGTTTTATTAACAATGCGAAGTGGAAATAACAATGCCAAAGATTAAAACAGTACGTGGCGCCGCTAAACGCTTTAAAAAAACCGCAAGCGGTGGCTTTAAGCGTAAGCATGCTAACCTGCGTCATATTCTGACCAAAAAGTCAACTAAGCGTAAACGTCACCTGCGTCCAAAAGGTCTGGTCTCCAAAGGGGATCTGGGTCTTGTTATCGCATGTCTGCCGTACGCATAAGTAACCTTTTTTTAATTCAGAATAAGACTTTAGGAGAGAGCATATGGCTCGCGTAAAACGTGGTGTAGTTGCCCGTGCACGTCACAAGAAAATATTGAAACAAGCGAAAGGTTACTACGGTGCCCGTTCGCGTGTTTATCGTGTTGCCTTCCAGGCAGTAATCAAAGCTGGCCAATACGCTTACCGCGACCGTCGTCAACGTAAACGTCAATTCCGTCAGCTGTGGATTGCACGTATCAATGCGGCAGCTCGTCAAAACGGTTTGTCTTACAGCAAATTCATCAACGGCCTGAAAAAAGCCTCTGTTGAAATTGACCGTAAGATTCTGGCTGATATCGCAGTATTCGATAAGTTAGCGTTCAGCGCGCTGGTCGAAAAAGCGAAAGCAGCACTGGCGTAAGCCAGTTGAGAGAGGGAGCTTTGGCTCCCTCTTTTCGTCGAGCTCTACACTTTTCGTTTTTATTATTTATAAGACAAAGGTAACGCAAGTATGAACGCTGCTATTTTCCGTTTCTTTTTTTACTTTAGCGCCTGAATTCAGGGGGGCTTTGCGCGTAAGAAAAGAAACGAAAAGTAGCGCTTAAGCCTCCCCATAGGGAGGCTTTTTTGTTTACAATAATCGGTTTTTACTCTTGTTTTTAGTAACATTTATCGTTTTGAGTAAAACGACATTCTTCAATCATGACCGTTGGCCACATAGGCAGAAAAAGAGGAACACAATGCCACATCTCGCAGAGCTGGTTGCCAAAGCCAGAACAGCTATAGAAGAGGCTCAGGATGTTGCCGCACTGGAAAATGTGCGTGTCGAATATCTGGGCAAAAAAGGTCACTTAACCCTTCAGATGACCTCGCTGCGCGAGTTGCCGGCTGAAGAGCGCCCTGCGGCTGGTGCTGTCATTAACCAGGCTAAGCAAGACGTTCAGGACGCGCTGAATGCCCGTAAGCACATGCTGGAATCCGCTGAGTTAAATGCGCGTCTGGCGCAGGAAACCATCGATGTTTCCCTGCCGGGCCGCACCATTGAAAATGGTGGCTTGCATCCGGTGACCCGTACCATCGATCGTATCGAAACCTTCTTCGGCGAGCTGGGTTTTTCCGTGGTAACCGGGCCGGAAATCGAAGACGATTATCACAACTTTGATGCGCTGAATATTCCAGGGCACCACCCTGCGCGTGCTGACCACGACACGTTCTGGTTTGATGCTACACGCCTGCTGCGTACACAGACGTCTGGCGTTCAGATTCGTACCATGGAAAAGCAGCAACCGCCTATCCGTATCATCGCGCCGGGTCGCGTTTATCGTAACGATTACGATCAGACCCACACGCCGATGTTCCATCAGATGGAAGGGTTGATCGTCGATAAAGACATCAGCTTCACCAACCTGAAAGGCACGTTGCATGATTTCCTGCGTAATTTCTTTGAGGAAGATTTGCAGGTTCGCTTCCGTCCGTCTTATTTCCCGTTTACCGAACCGTCTGCTGAAGTGGATGTGATGGGTAAAAACGGCAAATGGCTGGAAGTCCTGGGCTGCGGCATGGTCCACCCGAATGTTCTGCGTAATGTCGGTATCGACCCAGAAGTGTATTCCGGCTTCGCGTTCGGTATGGGCATGGAGCGTCTGACGATGCTGCGCTATGGCGTGACCGATCTGCGTGCATTCTTCGAAAACGATCTGCGTTTCCTCAAACAGTTTAAGTAAGGCGGGTATACATCATGAAATTCAGTGAACTCTGGTTACGCGAGTGGGTAAACCCGGCGGTTGACAGTAAAACGCTATCTGAACAGATCACGATGGCAGGGCTGGAAGTGGATGGCGTTGAACCTGTTGCTGGCGCATTCCACGGCGTGGTTGTCGGTGAAGTGGTTGAATGTGGGCAGCACCCGAACGCAGACAAACTGCGTGTGACGAAAGTCAATGTCGGCGGCGAGCGCCTGCTGGACATCGTCTGTGGCGCGCCGAACTGCCGTCAGGGTCTGAAAGTGGCAGTGGCGACGGTCGGTGCCGTATTGCCGGGCGATTTCAAAATTAAAGCCGCCAAGCTGCGTGGTGAACCGTCTGAAGGCATGCTGTGCTCATTTTCCGAATTGGGTATTTCCGACGATCACGATGGCATCATTGAACTGCCAGCAGACGCGCCGATTGGCACAGATATTCGTGAGTACTTGAAGCTGGATGACAACGCGATTGAAATCAGCGTGACGCCAAACCGTGCTGATTGCCTCGGCATTATCGGTGTGGCGCGTGATGTGGCCGTGTTGAATCAGCTGGCGTTGAATGAACCGACTATTGAGCCCGTTGCTGCGACGATTCAGGATACCTTCCCGATTCAGGTCGATGCGCCGCAGGCATGCCCGCGTTACTTAGGCCGTGTGGTGAAAGGCATCAACGTTAAGGCGGCAACGCCACTGTGGATGCGCGAAAAGCTGCGCCGTTGCGGTATTCGTTCTATCGATCCGGTTGTTGACGTGACGAACTACGTTCTGCTGGAACTCGGTCAACCAATGCATGCGTTCGATCTCGACCGTCTCAACGGCGGCATTATCGTGCGTATGGCGACAGAAGGCGAAACGCTGACGCTGCTGGATGGCAACGAAGCGAAGCTGAACGCGGATACGCTGGTTATCGCTGACCAGCAGAGTGCGTTGGCGATGGGCGGTATCTTTGGCGGTGAGCATTCTGGCGTCAATGAAGAAACGCAAAACGTTCTGCTGGAATGCGCTTACTTCAACCCACTGTCGATTACCGGACGCGCACGTCGTCACGGTTTGCACACCGATGCGTCTCACCGCTACGAGCGTGGCGTCGATCCGGCGTTACAGCACAAGGCCATTGAGCGTGCGACTCGCCTGCTGATCGATATCTGTGGTGGCGAAGCGGGTCCGGTCGTTGATGTGACTAGCGAGGCAGATTTGCCAACTCGTGCAACGATTACGCTGCGCCGTGAGAAATTGGATCGCCTGATTGGCCATGTGATTGCCGATGAGCAGGTGAGCGATATTCTGCAGCGTTTGGGTTGTAACGTCGCGAAAACCGATGCAGGTTGGCAGGCGACGGCACCGAGCTGGCGCTTCGACATGGAAATTGAAGAAGATCTGGTTGAAGAAGTCGCGCGTATTTACGGCTACAACAATATTCCGAATATTCCGACCCAGGCTCCGTTGATTATGACCTCGCATCGCGAAGCGTCACTGTCATTGAAGCGCGTGAAGACATTATTAGTCGATCACGGCTACCAGGAAGCAATTACTTACAGTTTTGTTGACCCGAAAATTCAGGGATTAATCCACCCTAATGAAGCGTCGCTGAGCCTGCCGAGCCCGATTTCCGCAGAGATGTCGGTGATGCGTTTATCGCTGTGGAGCGGCTTGCTGAGCGCGGCGGTGTATAACCAAAACCGTCAACAAAGCCGCCTGCGCCTGTTTGAAAGCGGTCTCCGTTTTGTACCGGACACCAGTGCTGACCTGGGGATTCGTCAAGAGCTGATGCTGGCGGGTGTGATTACTGGCACGCGTTATGAAGAGCATTGGGATCTGGCGCGTCAGGCCGTTGACTTCTATGATTTAAAAGGCGATTTGGAAGCGGTACTGGCATTGACGGGCAAGTTGTCTGAGATTGAGTTCAAGGCCGAAAATAATCCGGCATTGCATCCAGGACAAAGTGCTGCTATTTATCTGTGCGGAGAACGCATTGGATTTATTGGCGTTATTCACCCAGAACTGGAGCGCAAGTTGGATCTTAACGGGCGCACCGTGGTGTTCGAATTGTTGTGGGATAAGGTCGCAGACCGCGTATTGCCTGAGGCGAACGAGGTTTCCCGCTTCCCGGCGAACCGTCGCGATATCGCCGTTGTGGTCGCTGAAAATGTCCCTGCGGGCGATATTTTGGCCGAGTGTAAGAAAGTTGGCGCAAATCAGTTAGTTGGCGTAAACTTATTCGACGTGTACCGAGGGAAGGGCGTAGCGGAAGGTTATAAGAGTCTGGCTATCAGTCTGACCCTGCAAGATACCACGCGTACACTGGCAGAAGAGGAAATTGCCGCTACCGTTGCAGAATGCGTAGCAGCATTAAAACAGCGATTCCAAGCATCCTTGAGGGATTGAACCTATGGCGCTTACTAAAGCTGAAATGTCAGAATACCTGTTTGAGAAGCTCGGGCTGAGCAAACGGGATGCCAAAGAGCTAGTCGAGCTGTTTTTTGAAGAAGTTCGTCGCGCTTTGGAAAATGGCGAGCAGGTCAAGTTGTCAGGTTTTGGCAATTTTGATTTGCGAGACAAGAACCAACGTCCGGGACGTAACCCAAAAACTGGCGAAGATATTCCGATTACGGCGCGCCGTGTGGTCACGTTCCGTCCGGGGCAAAAGCTAAAAAGCAGGGTAGAGAACGCCTCTCCCAAAGAGTAACAGAGTCACCCAAAAAAGGCCGCGCAAGCGGCCTTTTCCTATCTTATTCGCCTCATTTTACCTATTTCAACGTCGATTCTGTATCTGCTGGTGCCGTATGCTGCGAGGCTAAACGCGTTGCTCGTCCATTTGGCGTTTTTAGCGCTGCCTCTTTTTTCGGATAGTCCGGCACTGGCCGATGATCGTCAATTAAATGGCGTATTGCCAGAATCGGGTGGCGCAACAACATCCGCGGCCCTGACCAGCGCATAATCGCTTTGATCGCTTCACGTCGGGCGGGTTGATAGCAGTGAATGGGGCAATGCTTACACGCGGGTTTATCTTCACCGAATTGACAGCGTTCCAGACGCTTGATGGCGTAGTTGAATAAGTCTTTATGCTGCGCGTTATCGCCGGTTTCAGGATGATGCTTTTCATACAGTTCGATCATCAATCCGACGGTACGGATCTCCCGCTGTCGGTATTTTCCCAGGGTTTTTCTCGCCATGTGCGTCATGTCCTGATGAAATTATAATAGATGTATTTTAAATGCAATTTATTGCAAGGGGAACCACTGAAGTCACATCTATGTAGGAAAGCAGGGAGAAAAAGGCGAGGAGAACCTCGCCGAGGAAGGTCGTAATCAGGCCTGACCGAACTGCGCCTGATGTAATCTGGCATAGATGCCACTTTGCTCCAGCAGCACCTGATGGCTGCCTTGCTCAATAATGCTGCCGTTATCTACCACCACAATGCGTCCCGCGTTCTGTATGGTTGCCAGCCTATGGGCGATGATCAACGTGGTACGCCCTGCGGAAAGCTCGCTGAGCGATTGCTGTATCGCCTGCTCTGTCGCAGTATCCAACGCAGATGTCGCTTCGTCCAAAATCAGGATCGGCGGGTTTTTCAGGAAGATGCGCGCGATAGATAAACGCTGCTTTTGCCCACCCGATAATTTAACGCCTCGCTCGCCGACCACGGTGTCCAGCCCGTCAGGCAGATTTTCGATCAACTCATCTAACCGCGCACGTCGTGCGGCTTCCATGATTTCGTCATCGCTGGCATCAAGTTTACCATAGGCGATGTTTTCCCGAATGGTGCCGCCGAACAGGAAAACATCCTGCTGTACGATGCCGATTTGGCTGCGTAGCGATGCCTGCGTCATCTGGCGGATATCCATGCCGTCAATGGTGATGGCGCCGCTGGTTAAATCATAGAAGCGAGGAAGCAGGGAACAGAGGGTGGTTTTACCTGCGCCGGACGGACCGACAAACGCCACGGTTTCCCCTGCGCGAATCGACAGGTCAATATTGCGCAGAATCGGACGATCGGCAGAATACCCAAAGCTCACCTGATTGAACCGGATATCGCCTTTCAGCGGTCCGGCATCATGCGCATCGGGGGCGTCGGCAATCTCGGGAACGGTGTCGATCAGTTGAGTAAAGCGTTTGAATCCCGCAATCCCTTTGGGATAGCTCTCCAGCACCGAGGTAATTTTGGCGACCGGACGGAAGAACACTTCAATCAGCAACAGGAAGCCGATAAAACCACCGTAGGTGAGTTCGCCCTGAATTACGTACCAAATCCCGGCCAGCATTACGATAAGCTGTATCAGGCGCGTGCTGAGGTAGCTGAGCGTCATACTGGCGGTCATGATGCGATAGGCCTGCAACTTGGTACGGCGGTAGTTTTCGTTATCGTTGGAGAACAGTTTTTTCTCATGCGCTTCATTAGCAAACGCTTTAACGACGCGGATACCCCCAACGCTCTCTTCAATGCGGGCGTTGAAGTTACCAACCTGACCGAAGAGCTGACGCCATGTCTCCGTCATGCGAGCACCATAGCGGCTGACGAGAAACGTCATGAAAGGCACGATAATAATCGTCAGCAGCGCCAGATTCAGGTGAACCGTCGCCATCAGGATGAACGCACCGATAAACGTCATGATCGCGAGGAAGAGGTCTTCCGGGCCGTGGTGGGCAATTTCCCCGACTTCTTCCAAATCTTTGGTGACGTGGGTGATGATATGACCGGTCTTCATATTGTCGTAGTAACGGAACGGCAAATTTTGCAGATGCTCAAAGGCCTGCCGTCGCATGTCGGTTTCAATACCCACGCCCAGCGCATGTCCCCAATAGTTGACGATGGCCATCAGCGCGGTATTCAGCAGATATACGGCCAATAGTGCCACTGACGCCAACAGGATCAGCGACCAGTCCTGAGCGGGTAATAATTTGTCGATGAACGCTTTAATCGCCATCGGAAACCCTAATTCAAGCAGGCCAGCGATAATGGCACAGCCGAAGTCGAGGACGAACAACCCTTTGTAAGGGGAATAGTAGGAAAAGAAACGCCTTAACATGTGTGACTATTTTTTAGGTAACGGAATGTGGGGATGACTATAGCAGGTTAGCGTGAAGAATGTGACCGCGAGCAGATTAGGGTTTTTTATTGGACGGAAAATTTAGCCGAAAACCATGGGGATGGCTGTGGATCAGCTTGTGGGTGTACGTGTCGCATACCAGCAGAGCAGCGAGCCTGCCGTGACCATGACGACGCCTTGCCAGAATGATATAGCAGGCGTGATATTGAGCCAGAGCGCGGCCAATAGTGTGGAAAGCACGGGCGTGAAATAAGAGGCGGTTGCCAGCAACGTCAGGTTGCCATGCTGAATACCGATATTCCAGACGGAATAGGCTAATGCGGTCGATGTGCCCATAAAGAGCAGTTGCAGCGAACTTGGTAAGGTTAATGAAATCGTCCCTTCGGTACTGAAGGCGTACTGAACCCAGAGCAGGAGTGAGGCGACGAAAAAGAACAGCGAGACGCCACTTTTTCCCTGTCCGTAACGCCTGGTGATATTGCAGTAGAGCGCCCAGGTCAGAGCCGCAGAAAATGCCAGGCTGTAGGCCAGCGGGTTAGCTAAGATGTTGTTCCACAGGAGTTCTGGTGTCCAGTCGCTTTCTCCTTTCATAATCCACACGATGCCGCCTAGCGAGAGCGCAAGGCCGGGCCAGAGCAGGAAACGACTTTTCTGCTGATTGATAAAAAGAGAAAAGAACACGGTCAAACTGGGCCACAAATAATTAATCATCCCTATTTCTATCGCCTGCATGCGGCTATCCGCTAGCCCGATGGACAGCGACAGAAATATCTCGTAGCAGACAAACATCGCGCCGCCTGCGAACAAATAGACTCTGGGCAGCGTCTTAATGCGGGGAAAACCGTAAAAGGCCAATAGACACAGCGTGCTGGTGGAGTAAATCATCGCCGCACCGCCGATGGGGCCGAGTGCTTCTGTCAGGCTACGGATAAGCCCGACGGATGTGCTCCATAAAACGATCGCCAGTAAGCCTGTGAGCGTGGCGCGCTGTGACGTCATATTCATACCTGGTTATGAGGTCTGTGCCAAAGAAATCAAACCGGATGCCGTTATCTGCATCCGGTAGTGCTCATTGCGATGGTTTACCGCCAGAAGTCATCAAAAACGGTAATCGGCGGACGACGCTTGTGTTCAGTTTTGCGATACCAGTTTTCGATGATGGCCGCATCGTTAGCCTCGATCTGCTTGCCTTCCAGATAGTCGTCGATCTTTTCATAGGTGACGCCCAGCGCGACTTCATCGGGGAGAGACGGACGATCTTCTTCCAGATCGGCGGTAGGGGCTTTGGTATAAAGATGAGAAGGGCAGCCAAGTTCGCGCAGCAGCGCTTTACCCTGACGCTTATTCAACCGGAAAATCGGGTTGATATCGGTACCGCCATCACCGTATTTGGTGAAAAAGCCCGTTACCGCCTCTGCTGCATGATCGGTGCCGACGACAAGCCCAGCGTTCATGCCTGCGATGCTGTACTGCGCTTTCATGCGTTCTCTTGCTTTTTCATTGCCTTTTACAAAATCGGAAAGCTCCACGCCAATGGCGCGCAAGGTGGCTTCACTGGCTTCAATCGCCGGCTTGATATTGACGGTTAGTACGCGGTCTGGTTGGATAAACGCGATGGCATCCTGACAGTCGGCTTCATCCGCCTGCACGCCGTAAGGCAGCCGAACGGCGATGAACTGATAGCGAGAATTTCCGGTCTCATTACGTAATTCCGTGATAGCCGTCTGGCACAGTTTACCGGTCAGCGTAGAGTCCTGACCGCCGCTAATACCCAAAACTAACGACGTAACGAACGGGTGAGCATTCAGATAATTCTTTAAAAAATCAACGCTAACACGGATTTCCTGTGCTGGATCGATGCTACTTTTCACTCCCAGCGCAGTGATAATGTCGTTTTGTAATGACATGCCATCCCCTCTTGAACTTATTGATACTGCAAAAGAATTATTACGATACCCTGAGTGTAAAACGAATTGGCGTGAAGAAAAAGAATAAGCTGTCAGGTAGTCATTTTCCCTATAGATAACCGGTTTTTGACTATCGGCCAATATGTTACATCTCTGCGTTATGATTTGAAAAAGGGGTCGCCGCCGACTAGCCTTAGGGTGACCCATTAATAATGAGGTGATGAGATGAAGAATAACAGATTACTGATATGTATTGCGGCAGCTGGTGCTGTCATGCTGGCGGGGTGTTCGGCTTATAACAAGGCAGAAAGCTATGTCAATGAGCCTGTGGTGAAAGATGTGAAAGTGGGAATGACGAAGCAGCAGGTTCATCAACTTGCAGGTAGCGGAGTAGAAAAACGTCTGGTAAATGCCAAAGGCACCTGTAGCGATTATCTGCTGAAAAACCGTGATGGCACAGCGCAGAACTATTTCGTTAGTTACAACGAAACGGGCCATGTTCTCAATAAAGGCTTCCAGAGCTGCCAGGCTTACGATACTAACCCGCAGCGCTAACTAGCCCGATGGCACGATATCGTTATTAGAAAAGTGTCATAAAAAATGTCGGGACCGTTTTTCAACGTTGTGCAGTAACGGCCCATCATAAAAAAACGCCGATAGCATCAAGCCGTCGGCGTTTTCTTTTGTGCAGCAAATGTGGCTTAGCGGTTCGTCAACTCAGCATCATCCTGTGCGTTGAAAACCGTTTTGTCCGTTTGCTTCATCAACTGGCTGGTGACAGTACCGGCCGTCATAGACCCGCTGACGTTAAGTGCGGTACGGCCCATGTCGATCAGCGGCTCAATGGAGATGAGAAGCGCGACAAGCGTTACCGGCAGCCCCATCGCAGGCAGAACAATTAACGCAGCAAAGGTGGCTCCACCGCCCACACCGGCTACGCCAGCAGAACTGATGGTGACGATACCGACCAACGTCGCGATCCAGACAGGATCCAACGGGTTGATGCCGACCGTTGGCGCGACCATCACGGCCAGCATTGCTGGGTAAAGCCCCGCACAGCCGTTCTGACCGATTGTCGTGCCGAAAGACGCCGCAAAGCTGGCGATAGATTGCGGCACGCCAATACGGCGCGTTTGTGCCTCAATGCTGAGCGGAATTGTCGCCGCGCTGGAACGGCTGGTAAACGCGAACGTTAGGACAGGCCAGACTTTGCGATAAAAACGAGCCGGATTGATGCCTGTGAACGACAGGACCAGCGCATGGACGCCGAACATAATCATCAGTCCCAGATAGGACGCGACAACGAAGCTGCCCAGCTTGAGGATGTCTTGCAGGTTAGAACTGGCGACCATCTTGGTCATCAGCGCCATGACGCCGTAGGGGGTCAACTTCATCACCAGACGAACGAGCTTCATTACCCAGGATTGCAGCGTGTCAATGGCGGTTAAAACGCGTTCACCTTTGACCGCGTCATCTTTCAGCAGATGTAACGCCGCAACGCCAAGGAACGCGGCGAAGACGACGACGCTGATGATAGACGTCGGGTTCGCACCGGTCAGCTCAGTAAACGGGTTTTTAGGAATAAATGACAGGATAAGCTGAGGCACGTTAAGGTCAGCGACTTTACCAGCATAGTTGCTTTCAATCGCCGTTAATCGCGCGGTTTCTTGCGCACCTTGCACCAGCCCGGTCGCCGTCAGGCCAAACAGGTTAGTCACAAAAACACCGACCAACGCGGAAATCAGCGTGGTGATCAACAGGGTAGAAAGCGTCAGTAAGCTGATTTTCCCTAATGATGAGGCATTATGCAGCTTGGCAACGGAATTGAGGATGGAGATAAAGACCAGCGGCATGACGATCATCTGTAACAGCTGCACATAGCCATTACCCACGATGTTAAACCATGAAATGGACTGCTTAACAACCGGGTTGTCACCACCATAAATCAGATGCAGTGCCAGACCAAATAGCACCCCGACAACCAAACCCAGCAACACTTTCTTTGCCAGACTCCAGGATGGGTTACGGCTGGCGTAACCTAATCCGAGCAGTAATACGACAAATAGCAGAATATTTATGAGTAGCGGAAAATTCATCCGGCTTTGCTCCCTATCAGTGAATCGCGTCACGCTGCCCAGGATCTCGCGCGGTAGTGGAGATCGGCGGAGGGAGCGTGATTTTTTGCGATGAAAAATAACAAACGCGCACAGGATAGCAGGTCTTTTGCCATCATGTTACAGGGATATGTCTGACGGTAAGTAACGCTGTTACTTCACGTATTGAAAGAGGTAGGTTTGCGCGGACTGTAAAAAGCGAAATGACTGCTCATAGGTGCAGCAGTCCAGATTTTTTTGTGGCTGATACAGCGAAAAGCCGATACAGGCAAGACACAGAAAGCGTTCCAACTGATTGCCTTTTTGGCTGTTTAAAATCGGCAAGCGGAAACGCCAGCGACAGGGCCAGAGTAGAGGAACGCCAGAGGGCGTCAGCATATCCGCGAGAATGTGGCTCAGATAACCGACGATCATGGCATGGTAGGCATCGGTTGGAATCGGCCAGTCTGGCGGCAGGCGCGTCTGAATAAAGAAAATACCGGCAGCGATGGCAAGGAGACTGTGCGTAAACCCGCGATGACCAAAGAGGCGGGCAATGGGCGAAGAAAGCCACTTCAGGCGCTGCCCGAGGACGGATTTGGGGTGATCGATATCGGGCAGCAGCGCGGTAAGGAGTGCACCGGGAATAATGTGCCACCAGTCTCCGGTCGCCAGCGAAGGCGATAGCTCAACTTTCTTAGCCAGAATCGCGCAGGCAACAGAAAACAGCAGGTGTCCTTCCGCAGTCATGAAACTTCTCAAATAAAACTGTTATTTTATACAGTATAAGAGATTATCCCTGTCTGCGGAAGCAGTGACGGCGTAACGATTTATTTCGACGGTTCGTTACTTGCAGGTAAGACTCGCAGCCAATTGTCCAGCAACTGAGGCCAGGCTGCCGCTGGAAGTCCTTTGGTACCGCGCAGGCCGAAACCGTGTTTCCCCTTCTCAAACAGATGCATTTCGACGGGGATCTGTTTTTCCCGCAGCGCGCTGAACATCACCAGACTGTTATCAACCGACACTGACGGATCGTCAACGGCATGCACCAGAAACGTGGGTGGCGTCTGAGCGGTAACCTGTTTCTCTGGAGAATAACGCAGCACCTGCGCTTCCGTTGGCTGCTCCCCGATTAACTGCTTGCGCGAACCGGCGTGCGCAATATTCGCCTGCATTGAAATAACGGGATACATCAGCACCATGAAATCAGGGCGTGCGCTTACGCTGTCAATGGCATCCGTCGCGGGGTAAACGGACTGGGCGAAGCGGGTTCCCAGGCTGGCTGCAACATGACCACCCGCGGAGAATCCCATAATACCAATACGGTGTGGATTAATGTGCCACTTCTCGGCGTTGGCTCTCAGGGTTCTGATGGCACGTTGAGCATCTGCTAACGGGGCGTCAGCGCCTTCTTTATGGCCTTCTCCGGGCATGCGATAGGTCATCACGAACAGGGTATAGCCCTGTTGATTAAAGAACGGTGCCAAGTCGCTACCTTCCTTATCCAACACGACGCGCTGGTAAGAACCGCCAGGTGTAATGAGTAACGCCATACCATTGGGTTTCTCTGCCGGATAAACGGTAATTTCGGGGCTGCGAATACCGGTTGCTGCCCGATCGGGAAGAGAAGCATCTTTGCTCCGTTCGACCACTTGCGGCTGTGCCGTTGAAGAAGAGGCTCCCGGTGCTTCGCCGTGTGGCCAGACAGGAAAAACAGGTTGGGCGTGACTTAATCCATTTACAGACATCATAATGGCCCCGACAAGCAGAGAACGAACAATCATGATAGATCACCTGACAAAGGGAAGGAGGAGGGAAATTGTTGGGCGATGGTAAAAAAAATAGGGTAGCCATCACATCGGAGAAAAAATGACTACCCTGAACCGCAAACTTTAATAAAGAAATAACATTCATACACGAAGAGGGTAAATCAGACACAGCAATTTCAACAGCTAAAACGCATTTAACGACACCACATGTAACAACGAAACGTAACTAACTTGCTTAACCTACAACGGACATAATAATAAAGGGACGTTAATGATAAAATTAAGTGAGTCAATTAACACTAACATCCCTTTTGCCAACTTATAACGCTTATTTAAACAATAAGGCCGTTATTAGAAGCTGTATTGCACACCCACACGGTAACGAGTTTGACGATGGTCGGTATCTTTATTGGAGTCGTCAGCTACGTTACCAATAGCCATATAAGGCTTCCAGTTTTTATCCAATTTATAAGACAATTTTACATCATGATCGAAGTTATATGTTTCATTATCATGAATGATAGCGCCAGCTTTATTGGTTTTTTTGTAGTCCAGCTCGTAATCAACCTGGAAATCTTTCAGGAATTTATAGCTAACAACTGCGGTTAAGTTATATCCGTTTTCCGATGTGTTCGCTCCTCCGATATTGCCGCTGTTACGCTTATAGTATGGGCGGTAGCGCAGTGAGGTGGACAGGTCATCGGTAATATTGACTTTACCGCGCAGATAAGGACGATAGTTGTTAGACGTAGAGCTTGAATCTAAAGAAAAACCTGGTTCTAAAGAAAACGTTTTGTTGAAATTATAAACATAGCTGGCAACCACTTCCGTACCGTTGCTGACGGTTTCATTAAAGGGTTTATTTGGCGTGGTGTCTTTACCAGATTGTCTCCATTTTGCTTCAACAGATAAACCAAAACCATTGGCAAAACGGTGTGACATTGACAAACGATCGCGGTGATCATTTTTCGGGGTATCTTTCATTTCATGACGGTAATCGATGGTTACCGCCATTGCGTTCACACTAATTAATGACGTAACTGCCAGAGCTAGTAATTTAACTTTCATTGTTATATTCCCTATTGGTTAGGATATCTCTAATAAAAAACACGCATTATGCTTTTTGGGACAAGTTCTATTTTATTTATTATTAAACTACGTTCTGTGATCGAGATCGTCTTGGGTAACAAAAAGTAAAATGGGGTTTCAAATTGTGAGGGGGATCGAATTGAATATCGCGGTTGTTTTAATTTAAATGAAAAATCCCTGCCGTCAGTACGGCAGGGATGAATTACCGTCTAAAAGATGTACGATATTACTTCATTGCACGTTTCAGAATACGATCTGATTGACGCTGGAAGTATTTCGCCGCATCTTCCACTGATTTCTGACCGTAATCGATAGACTGGATGGTATCACCAAACAGAGAAACGATTTGCGGGTCATCGAAATAAGGGGAAACAGCAACTTCATGCGGCAGAGCCAGAGCCAGTTTCAACCCGGCAACGGCTGGTGCATCATCTTTAATCACGCCATCAGCAGTCAACTGAGCCACAGCGGCTTTACTCAACGGTACACCACGTTCCAGACCCAGAGCCTGAGCACCTTCTTTGCTGTTCAGCAGGAAGTTGATCAACTGAGCAGACTCTTTAGGATGCTTGGTTGACTTACCGATAGACAGCATCTGTGCTGGTTTGAAGAACAAGCCGGCATCTTTTGCACCAGGCAGCATCGGATAGTTGCCCAATTCCAGTTTTGCTGGTGGTTGCAGGTTGTCAGAGTACTTAGTGATAGTGGAGTTCCACATGTAAGTACCAGACCACTCGCCGTTGATCCATGGCTTCATTTCATACATGTTGCTCTTACCGAAAGACGCATAGTATTTCGCATCAGGCATGACATGGCTGTCGATCAACTTCTTATACATGCCAAAGAATTCAGTCCATTGTGCATCGGTATAAGCGAATTTCTGACCTTTTACATCAATCGCTGGAATGTTGTACTTCTGAACCATATAAGAGTTCAGCAGTGCCAGAGAATCCTGGTGTTCCAATACGATAGGGTAGTATTGGTCGCCCAGTTTTTCTTTGAACACTTTACCGGCGTTCAGCAGTTCATCCCACGTTTTTGGATATTCCAGACCGGCTTTTTTCCAGCTTTCGGTGTTGAAATAGAAGACGCGAGCCGTAACGGAAATCGGAATACCGTTCAGTTTCCCTTCGACCGTGGTGTTTTGCAGTTCTTTTGACTCGAACTGGGTCAGATCCAGAGAATCTTTAACCTTGTTCAGGTCATAAAAACCCGTGCCGTTCTTAGAG
This sequence comes from Pectobacterium sp. HCp5_1, assembly GCF_032905925.1. NCBI lineage: Bacteria > Pseudomonadati > Pseudomonadota > Gammaproteobacteria > Enterobacterales > Pectobacteriaceae > Pectobacterium > Pectobacterium sp. HCp5_1. Next base: position 55,429 of record NZ_JAUMIO010000021.1, on the reverse strand, counting down.
AAAATCGGCAGCCAGTTCCAGTTGGTCTGCATCACATCTGGCTCGGTGTTACCGGCAATCTGTGTTGTCAGACGAGACAGGTGACCGTCCCAGCCAGTATATTCCGCTTTCACGGTGATGTTCGGGTGTTGCTTGTGGAACTCTTCAATGGCTTTGAGCGTCTGCTGGTGACGGCTGTTGCCGCCCCACCAGGACATTCTCAATTCAACATTATCAGCGGCTAAAGAGGGCATTGCCACTAATGACGCCAGAGATGAAGCTATTAACGTGTGTAGGATCGCTTTTTTCATCGGTTACTACTCCTGTTAAAGAGAGATATTTTTTTCTGTTTTTGCATCAAAAATATGGCATTTTTCCATGTCGAACTGGAAATATACCGGACGATGCAGTCCCTTCTCGATAATCAGCCGACCTTCGTCATAAGGAATGCGGCTGGTTAATTCAAAGCCATCAACTTTAATGTACATAAAGAATTCGTGACCCATGTTTTCTACGCGAACCAACTCACCCTGTGAGTGGCTGCCTTCAAATGGCGTATCTGACACGGAAACATAGTCTGGGCGAACACCGAAGAAGACGTCTTGTCCGATATAGCTGCGGACTTTGTCTTGTTTTGCAGCATTTAACACCAGCGCGTTATTCCCAACCACAACGCCAATCTGACCGTCTTTCTCGACCAGTTTGCACGGCTTAATGTTCATTTCTGGTGAGCCAATGAAACCAGCAACGAACATGTTGACAGGGAAGTGGTACAGGTTATCCGGCGTATCGACCTGCATGATGTGACCGAGTTTCATCACGCAGATACGGTCACCCATGGTCATTGCTTCAGTCTGATCGTGGGTAACATATACGCTTGTCGCTGCTTTACCGCTTTTCTTCAACTGCTTATGCAGGTCAGAAATACGGATACGCATGGAAGCACGCAGTTTGGCATCCAGGTTTGACAACGGTTCGTCAAACAGGAACACATCTGGTTTTTTAACGATGGCGCGGCCTACGGCCACACGCTGTGCCTGACCACCAGACAGCTGGCGCGGCAGACGGTCCAGCAGATCTTCCAGCTCCAGAATTTTGGCCGCTTCGGCGACCTGCGCTTCAATTTGATCTTTAGGCATTTTGCTCAGCTTCAGACCAAACGCCAGATTCTCTTTTACCGTCATGTGAGGGTAGAGGGCGTAGTTCTGGAACACCATGGCAATCCCGCGATCTTTCGGCGCCAGATTGTTAACAACGCGCTCGCCGATACGTACTTCACCGCCGCTGATGGTTTCCAGACCCGCCAGCATACGCAGTGTAGTGGATTTCGCACAGCCAGACGGGCCGACGATAACCATGAATTCACCGTCTTTAATCGTCAGGTCGATGCCGTGAACCGCTTTGAAACCGTTGGAGTATACTTTTTCCAGTTTATTGAAAATAACTTCAGCCATGATAAATCCTCTATTAACCTTTAATTCCGCTGCTGGTCACGCCTTGTACGAAGTAGCGCTGTGCCAGGAAGAAAACAATAATGGATGGCAGAATGGAGATGCTGGACATGGCCAGGATTTCATTCCACGGAGCGCCTTCAGTAACGTCAATAGACATTTTCAGCGCCAGCGCAATCGGATATTTATCCACGCTATAGACATAAATCAGCGGACCGATGAAGTCGTTCATTGACCACATGAACTGGAACAGCGCAACAGAGATGATGGCTGGTTTCAGAATCGGCACGACCACATACCACAGCACCTGGAAGGAGTTACAGCCATCGATCTGAGCGGCTTCTTCCATATCACGTGGTACACCACGCAGGAACTGGATCAGCATGAACACAAAGAACCCTTGTGTTGCAAACGCCAGCGGCAAGTACAGTGGCAGATAGCTGTTCAGCATGCCCATTTCGCGGAACATGAGGTACTGAGGAATCAGCAGTACGGTGCTTGGCAACAGCATGGTGGTGATCAGTGTCGCGAACCAGAAGCCCTTCCACGGAATGTCAAAGCGAGCGAAGCCATAAGCCACAATCACCGAGGAAATAACGGTCAGAACCACTTTCGGAATCACGTACTGGAAAGTGTTAATCATGTAGTGACCGAAATTGTATTCCGTACCGGTTTTCCAACCGTTAACGAAACCGTCCCAGGTGGCGTGAGCAGGCCACAGACCCAACGTGGTGAAAATCTCATGGTTCGGTTTGAACGACGCTGAGAACATCCACGCCAGTGGATAAAGCATCAGTAAACCAACGAACAGCAGTATCACGTAACGGATGGCGGCACTGAGTTTTTCTTTACGCAGCGTGCGGCGTACTTCTGCAGCAGCAACTTCTTGTGCTGTAGTCAGGTTTGAATGCATGTCAGCCATTTTTTCCTCCTTTATCAGCGGAGTAGAACACCCAGTATTTCGACGACTTAAAGGAGATAGACGCAAATACCGCAACAACCAGGAACAGAACCCATGCCAAGGCAGCACCGTAACCCATATCGAAATACTTGAACGCTGTATCATAGATATAGAGCGAGAACAGGTAGGTGTAGTGCGTTGGACCGCCGCCAGTAATGACGTAAGGTGCCGTAAACTCCTGGAATGCCTGAGTGGTCTGCATGATAAAGTTAAAGAAAATAACTGGCGTAATCAGCGGTACCGTTACTTTCAGGAACATTTGCCATTTGGATGCACCGTCGATCATTGCCGCTTCATACTGAGATTGCGGAACGTTCTGCAATGCAGCCAGGAAGATAACCATCGCGGAACCGAACTGCCATACGCGCAACAGCGTTACCGACATCAGTGCCAGCGACGGCTCGCCCAGCCAGTTGATGGCATCAAAGCCAAACACGCCGAGGAAGCTGTTTAACAAGCCATCGATGGCGAACAGTGCACGCCACAGAACGGCAATGGCCACGCTGCTGCCCAGAATAGAAGGCACATAGTAAGCAGTACGGAAGAAACCGATACCACGTAATTTGAAATTAAGTACAAACGCAATTAACAGTGCGAAGATTAATTTCAATGGAATGGTCAGAAATACATAGGCAAAGGTGACGCCCATGGATTTCCAAAAGAGATCATCCTCCAGGAACATACGGTGATAGTTTTCTAACCCCGTAAATTCAGGCGGATTTATCAAGTCATACTCAGTAAAACTGAGGATAAATGACGAAACAAAGGGGAAAGCGGTAAAAACTATCAGCCCTATAATATAGGGGGAGATATAGGCTAACCCCAGCATTCTGTTTTCATTCATAATGCTTACCTATTGATTAATTGTGAACCATTAAAAAAAACATAAAATTAAGCTGTTAATAACTCTGGATAAATTAATTCCACGTCATAAACAATTCTATTTTCCCCGTTAACGTGAAAATCACCGTGAACATATCCACCTTGTGTCAGATACGGCGGGATATCGTTTAATTTGTTGCGACAAGCGGCAACGAAAGTCAGTAAAGCCAGCGGATAGCTATCATCCAGACGAACATAACGATGCTGTGCGGAGCGAACGAACAAACCACGATGGAAGTGTTGTTCAAACAGAACGCCAGCCAACTGCGCGGCGTAATGTGCCCAGGATTCTGATTGTTTGTGATCGGCCAGTTCAATGACGGTCAACAAGAGTAACGGGCTGGCGATGTGCTGAATGTCTTCTTTATTCAGCCGCGTCAGCATGGTGTTAACCAGTGCGTACAGGTCCTCATCGCCACTCAGGCGATAAGCACGGACCAGAGGTAATAAATAATCACCTTCTAATGCAAACGGCTTTAATTCCGTACCCGCTTTACCATAATAGCCATCGCGTTTAAAACGGTAGCCAGTCATGTCCTGGCCGTTGTTCCACATTGGGCGCAGTGTATTGCTGGTGACATCGTAGGCGTACTGATAGTAATTTTTTAACCCTGAAATAACCCAGTTCAGCATTTCTGCATCAGGCTGCGTGCGGAGAATATCCAGCATTGCCAGTGGGTTATCAATCAGCAGTGGACGCATGTCGCGGAACAGCACATTGGCTTCACGCGCGATTTCACCGAACTCTGGGCCAAACTGACGTTGAGCGCGATCGCCAAACCAGGACTGCGTCTGGTTGTCGTCTTCTGGTACCGGCTGGCGCTGCTGTGGTGAACTGAACTGATACACCGGCATACCGGTTTCTGGGTTGCGTGCCAAAACGTATTGGCGATAAAGATGCTTACCCCAGGCCGCGGCGTGGCTATCGCCCGTGTATTCTGCATATTTGAACGCGGCATAAATCAGGTCTGTGCCAGCATTAACAAAAGTCAGCCCTTTCGTTAATGGCAGAACAGGCCACTGTGCCGGATCGACGACATCATGGCGGGCATGCAGGAACACGTTTGGATCGCGCTTTTTGCTGTAATCACCATGACGACCCAGATCCAGTGAATCCCAGTCTTCAACGTGCGCGTTCCAGAAACCCTGAAAGAAATTCAGCGTCTTTTCCGCATTAACACGGTGCAACAACGCGTAATAGGGAAGGTGGTGCTTTAATTCATGCACCTGAGCTTTGGATTCTGGCCCTTCTCCTGCCAGCGTATCCAGATTAATAAAGCGGTGACCGCCCCAGAAGAACAGGCCGCTATTATCATCAACGAAATGATCCAGGAAATATTCGCTTTGTGCGATAGCGTGCTGCTGGTAACTCTCATTACCCGTAACGACGCTCATGGCACACAGCGTTCTTAGCCAATTTTGCTGGCTGGCAAAATTAGAAATAGGTGCGCTATGTCCATCTGGGAATTGCCACACCGCAGGTGCATAATTTTCCACATCAAAACCGTCAGCCAATAATAAGGTTGGCTGACTTTGGCTGCGGCCTTTATCCTGAACGCAGGCAATGTGGCTATCGAGTGCTGCAACCCATTCGTCGAGCTGCGATTTCCTGCTGGTGTATAAGCTTTCAAAAATACTCATGGAGTACCTTCTTATGGAACCGTGGAACAGTTCCTTATAAATAGAAACACTGTTTTGATTGATTATATTGCGCTATTAACCTTGTCGTCATGCACGCAATATCGAAAGTGTGATCAAAGTCGGAACGTTGTTTTGATTTTTTTTAAGAAAGGATTTTGGCAGGAGAAAGAATCATGAAAAACGAAATAAGAATTTGAAAAACAAATAAAAAGCACAACCGAAATTGTGCTTTTTATCGTAGGTTGGCGAAATGCCGCTAAGAAAAATTGCGCTTAGCGAGCCAGCCAGCCACCATCAACGGCAATCGTGTAACCATTGATGTAGTCAGATGCGCTGGATGCCAGGAAGACAGATGGGCCCATCAGATCCTGCGGCAGACCCCAACGGCCAGCTGGGATACGATCCAGAATTTCTTTGCTGCGTTCTTCATCGGCGCGCAGTTGCTGGGTATTGTTGGTAGCCATATACCCCGGTGCAATGGCGTTGACGTTGATACCGTGTTTTGCCCACTCGTTCGCCATCAGACGGGTTACGCCCATAACAGCGCTTTTTGATGCGGTATAAGAAGGTACGCGGATACCACCCTGGAAGGACAGCATAGAAGCGATATTGATGATCTTACCGCCTTTGCCTTGCTTGATGAACTGGCGAGCAACGGTCTGAGACATAAAGAAAACGCTCTTAATGTTCAGGTTCATTACGTCGTCCCAGTTTTTCTCGCTGAAATCGATCGCATCTTCACGACGGATGATACCGGCGTTGTTGACCAGAATGTCAACGTGGCCAAATTCAGCAACAGCTTTCTCTACCAGCTCTGCATGACCAGAGACATTGCTCATGTCGGCGGTCAGGCTGAGGAAACGACGTCCCAATGCGGTGACTTTTTCGATAGTGTCTTTCGGTTCAACGATGTTGACGCCGACGATATCACAACCAGCCTGTGCCAGACCGATAGCCATGCCTTGACCCAAACCCGTATCACAACCCGTGATCAGAGCAACTTTACCTTGCAAATCAAAAGAATTTAAAATCATATCTGTAATCTCTCTATAAGCGACAAAATACTTAGTCGTTAGCTGTTACTGTAGGGAACACCGGTAATTCCGGTCGAAAGCGATTAACGTAACTCGCTAACCTTGACGTGATCCATGTCACCGAAAACGTGATTCTCGCCAACCATGCCCCAGATAAAGGTGTAGCGTCTGGTGCCAACACCGGAATGCATCGACCAGATCGGTGAAACCACCGTCCGCTCGTTTTTTATTACGCTATGACGGGGTTCCTGCTGCTGACCCATCATGTGGAAAACTGCCGTTTCATTACTTACTGTTTCTGGTGAAAGCGCCGGGCGAAACAGATGATGTCGCGTGGCAGTGACAACGTCACCTGTTCCTCAACCTGCCCGGTTCTTTCTTGTTATGCGGGATGATAGTTTGGATGGGATGCGAATTCAATAAAAATGAAATAATGTTTTATTTATTTCTTGAGGGCCGTCATGGTTTTGCTTATTTTATGTTTCTTCTGGTACTGATGTGGCTAAAATGTCGCAATCCATAATCATACCCTCGTTGTCGTGCACGGTTTGTTGACGCAATAGAAGGTATGGGCAATAAAAGCGTTAGAGGAGAGATGACGATGAGAAGATACTTTATTGATGATGAAACGCCGTGGGAAGAGCTGGGCGGTGGCATTAAACGTAAAATCATGACCTGGAGCGATGAGCTGATGATGGTTTACGTGCACTTTGATAAAGGTGCGATTGGTACGCCGCACTTCCATGAGATTCACGATCAGATTGCTTATGTTGCAGCTGGCAGCTTTGAAGTTGTGATCGAAGGTGAGAAACGTATCCTGAAAACTGGCGACGCCTATCTGGCAGTGAAAAACGAGATGCACGGCGTGGTCTCACTGGAAGACGGCAGCGTCCTGATCGATGCTTTCTCGCCTAAGCGAGCGGATTTCCTGTAATGCTTCAAAGCGTGGTCAGCCAATAGACTGATCACGCTTTCGTCATATCCCGCGATGTCTGCTTTTCTATTCTTCTACTTCTTTATTCCTAATCCCTAGACTAAGTGTTCAGCAGTCAGCTGATTCAGGGAATCCAGCTTATAATCGGCTAGCGCCCAGCGTGCGTCATCGCGAAACTCAGCCTGTGGAATAACGATTGAACGCATACGTGCCGCTTTGGTTGCGATCATGCCGTTCACCGAATCTTCCAGTGTCACACACTGTGTCGGAGGAACGCCGAGTCCGTTTGCTGCATTTAAATACACTTCTGGATGAGGCTTGCTATACGGTAGTGTTTCGGCTGACATTAAGACATCAAAGTAGTGCTCCAGATTAAACATTCGCAGCACCTGCTGCTGCATGCGGAGCGGCGAAGCGGAAGCCAGCCCGATTTTGAGATTCTGTTCGCGACACAGTTGCAGCGCATGTTCGACGCCGGGCAGGAGGGGACGCTGTTCGGCAACGAGTTCAATGGCGCGATCGATAATACGGCGGACAACCTCGTCTCGGGCCGGTGTCGCCCAAGGGGAGCGTTGATACCAGAGTTCGACCACCATATCGATGCGTAAACCCAGAGTATCTTTCATGGATTCTCGTAGTGAAATATCGACGCCAAGCGAGGCGATAACCTCCAGTTCGGCTTTGTCCCACAACGGTTCTGAATCAATCAGCAGCCCATCCATATCGAAAATCGCCGCGCGTATAGAAGAATCAAAGGACATACCACTGGCTCCGTCAGCAAAGGAAAAGAAAATTTACGGGTAAACTATACCTTAATAAGTTGAGTTGCAGGGCACTACGCGAGCATTTTGAACAACGTGCAGTGCTGGGCGTCAGGGATAGCCCTTGGAAGGGCTCAATGTACACGTAGCGTGATGTATGACGGAGTAAATCGCTATTGTGGCCGATCAGGCGGTGCGGGAGATAAAGTGTTGACTGCGCGTAAAGTTACAGTAGGCTACCCGTCGTACTAAAACGATACATTACCGATGTTGCGTCGCTAAGAAGGGGTTCTCATGACGTATCAACAGGCTGGCCGTATTGCCGTCGTTAAACGCATTGCCGGATGGATCCTTTTTATCCCCGCGCTGCTTTCAACCTTCGTCTCGCTAGCTAATTATCTTTACGCTTATACCCAGAAAAAACAGGGTATTGACGCTGTTCTTCTGGATTTTGTGCACCTGATGGTCGATATGGTGCGATTTAATACGCCTTTCCTGAATATTTTCTGGTACAACTCGCCAGTACCCGATTTTACGCGTTTTTTCAGTGGGGCGACGCTGATGTTTTGGCTGATCTACATACTGATTTTTGTTGGCCTGGCTTTACAGGTGTCGGGTGCCCGCATGTCGCGTCAGGCGAAGGCCATTAAGGAAGGCATTGAAGATCAACTGATTCTGGAAAAGATGAAAGGTGATGGCGGGAATACGCGTGAGACGCTGGAATCACGTGTTGTTGTTCCTGGACACACGATTTTTGTGCAATTCTTTCCGCTTTATATCCTGCCGGTGATTGTCGCGGGTATTGGCTATCTGGTGTTACGTTTATTAGGGTTGCCAGTCTGATTGACGGTCTGGCGCAATGATTGCGCCAGACGCCGTATTCTTCTCACCTTTAGAGCAAACACCTCACCTTAGTGCAACTGTCCCACCTTAGATCAAAAGCTGCCGTTCAATGAGCTGTTGCGCTTCAACAATATGCTTGCCGCCAAAAAGATTGGCGCGGTTAAGCAGATAATAAATCTGGTAAATGGGCTGGCGATCGATAAAACCTTTATCCAGCGGCCACACGCTCTGGTAACCGTCATAAATCTGTGGGGGCAGGGCTGGATAGCGCGGCAGCATCGCTAAATCACATTCTCTGTCTCCCCAATAGCAGGCCGGATCGAACAGATAAGCGCCATCCTGACTATTCGCACAGTTATCTGGCCATAGGTCACCGTGCAGAAGCGACGGTTGAGGCTGATGTCCTGCCAGACGTTCCTCGACGCGTGCGATCAGCGTTTCAATGTGACCGAAATGCATTCCTTTTTCCGCCGCCAACTGCAACTGCCAGCCAATACGCTGTTCGGCAAAAAAGGTTGCCCAGCGCCGCTGCCAGCTGTTTGGCTGAGGCGTTGTTGAGAGGTCGTTATCGAAATCCAGCCCAAATTGTGGCTGATCGCTCCACTGGTGCAGGCGAGCTAATTGTTCGCCCAGGCACCAGGCGCTGTGCGCATCCAGCGGTTTGACGGGAAGATATTGCAGAAGCAGGAAACTGTTATCGCGTGAGCTACCGACCCCATAGACGGTGGGTACACGCACCGTATTACTGCGGCTCAGCAAATGAAGTTGATCGGCTTCAGCCGTGAATTTGGCCAGCATTTCACGACTATCGCATTTTACGAAGACGTCATGCTCGCCGTAGCGAACGTACCAGGCTGGATGTATTTCACCGCCGGATAATTCGCGACGCTCCTGAATATCCGCAGCACCGTGATGTTCTTCCAAAAGTCGGCTGATAGCTTGCCACATAAGGTCATCCTCCCGTTGATGTTGCCTGATACCCTGCTGTTCACTGGGGTGATTCGTTTACGGTAACCCATTGAGCGCAATAAAAATGGAATCTATAGCACAGTGATAACCATCGGTGGAGATAGCGCGAAACAAGTATAGTCGGAATTAAACATCACGGAGTTAGGATGGCGCTCAATCCGTTGGATGAAAAAATAAAATAGGCATAAGTGACGTAACCGGCGGTTATTTTCCGGTTACGTCATGCTACGGGGCTTGTAGAGGGAAAGGATTACAGTGAGTCGGTGATAGCCTGAGAGGTTGCCTGACGACGCAGTTTAAGCTGGTGGTAGGTCAGTGCTAGCGTAAAGAACAGGGCCTGAACGATGACGATGCAAGGGCCTGTGGCGCCATCGATGTAGAAACTGATCAGGGTGCCGGCAATACAGGAAATGACGGAAACCAGCGTGGCGACGAGAACCATCCGCTCGAAGCGCTTACAGACCATGAAGGCAATAATGCCCGGCGCAATCAGCATCGCAATCACCAGAATAACGCCGACGGCCTGTAATGATGCGACAATCGTCATCGCCAACAGGCTCAGCAATCCGTAGTGCAGCAGCTTAACGGGCAGGCCAATGACGCGGGCATGATTGGGATCGAAGCAGTACAGCATAAAATCTCGGCGCTTTAACAAGATGATGGCCAGCGTCACCCCGGCAATCAGTAAGATTTGCGTCAGCTCTTGCTGAGTGATGCCCAGCACGTTACCAAACAGAATATGGTTCAGGTGCTGATCGGTATCGATACGCGCAAACATCACGAGCCCCAGCGCAAACATGCCGGAAAAGATGATCCCCATGACCGTGTCTTCTTTGACCCGGCTGTGTTCCTTCACATAGCCCGTCGCGACCGCACAAAAAATACCGGAAACGAAAGCACCGATGACTAATGGGATCCCCAGTAAAAACGCGACAACGATGCCTGGCAGCACGGCATGGGAAATGGCATCACCCATTAGCGACCAGCCTTTCAGCACCAGATAACACGACAACACGGCGCAGACCGTACCGGTGACGACAGCAGCGAGTAACGCACGCTGCATGAACGGGTAGGACAGGGGATCGATGAGCCAGCTAATGAGCGTCATAATGCATCTCCTGATTGATCGCGTAACCGCAGACGGCGCGATGCCAGCAACCCGTGCTTGGGTGCAAAGACAAACGCTAACAGGAAGACGACGGTTTGCAACGTGACAATCACGCCGCCAGTTGCACCATCAAGGAAGAAGCTTAGATACGCCCCGACGGCGCTGGTGATCGCACCCAGTGCAATCGAAATGACAACCAGACGACCAAATCGATCGGTGAGTAGGTAAGCCGTGGCACCTGGCGTAATCACCATCGCGATCACCAAAATCGCCCCGACAGTTTGCAACGCTGCGACCGTACAGGCACTGAGAAGCGTAAAGAACAGAATTTTCAGCTTCAGCGGGGAAAGGCCAATGGAACGTGCATGGTTCTCATCAAAGAACACGGCCAGCAGATCTTTCCATAGCAGGCAGAGAATCACGAACGTCACGCCGATGATGATTTCAACCTGCAGAATATCTTCGTCAGCAATACCTAAAATATTGCCAAAAATGATGGATTGCACGTTAACCGATGTCGGGTTGAGCGAAATAATCAGCAGGCCGACAGCGAAAAACGTTGAGAAAATAAAGCCGATAATCGCATCTTCACGCAATCGGGTAATGTGACGAATCAGGGTCATCGCCAGCGCGGCGAGCATGCCGGTAAAAAATGCACCCGCCGCGTAGGGCAAGCCCAGCGCATAGGCTCCTGCGACACCGGGGACGACGGAATGGGAGAGCGCATCGCCCATCAACGACCAGCCTTTCAACATCAGGTACGCCGAAAGAAAAGCACACACGCCGCCGACAATCGCGCTGACCCAGATCGCCTTGACCATGTAGTTATAGCTGAATGGCTGCAACAGGATATCGATCATCAGGGCTTTTTCTCCTCCGGTATTGCGCGTGACGCAGGAGGATCGCTCTTGGTCGATCCATAGAACACGGCAGGACGTTCATCGTCTGTTAACACTGTCACCGAACGGACATCATCATCATCGTGAAGATGAGATCCCCCGAGGTTGATGTGCCGAAGCACGCCACCGAATGTTTTCTCCAAATTGCTTTGGGTAAAGGTGCTATGCGTTGGCCCTGCGGCTAAAACGGTGCGATTAACCAAGATAACGTTGTCACAAAACTCAGGAACGCTACCGAGGTTATGGGTTGCCACCAAAATCAAATGCCCTTCATCGCGCAAGGTGCGAAGCAGGTCGATAATCGCGTTCTCTGTTTTAACGTCTACGCCGGTGAAAGGCTCATCCAGCAGCAACACGCTGCCTTGTTGAGCCAGCGCCCGTGCCAGAAAGACGCGCTTTTTCTGTCCACCGGACAGTTCACCGATCTGGCGGTGTTGCAGCGTTGATAACCCGACGCGCTCCAGCGACTCCGCGACAATAGCGCGGTCCTGTTTACTGGGAATACGCAGGAAATTCATTCTCCCGTAGCGTCCCATCATGACCACGTCGGAAACCAGAACGGGGAAATTCCAGTCCACGTCTTCTGTTTGTGGAACATAAGCAACCAGATTCTGTTTCAGTGCCTGGTAGATCGGTTGCTGGTTGAGCAGTACCTGCCCTGAGGTTGGCTTGACCAACCCCATGATGCTTTTGAACAACGTTGATTTTCCACTGCCGTTTACGCCAACCAAGGCGCAAATCGTACCGCCAGTCAGGGAAAAAGAGGCATGGCGAATAGCCTGATGCCCGTTGCTGTAAGTAACCGAAACATCATTGACTTCTAATGACTGTACTGCTCGATCGCTACTCATTGATTAAATCCTTTAGCGATAGTTTCCACCGTCACTTTTAACAGGTCGATATAGGTTGGCACTGAGCCTTTCTCTGTAGACAGGGAATCAACATACAGCACGCCGCCATATTTCGCCCCCGTTTCTTTACTGACCTGTTTTGCGGGCTTATCGGAAACGGTGCTTTCACTGAATACGACAGGGATAGCCTTCTCACGCACGGTGTCGATAACACGACGCACCTGCTGCGGTGAACCTTGTTCGTCGGCATTGATTGGCCAGAGGTAGACTTCATTGAACTGATAATCTTTTGCCAGATAGCTGAACGCCCCTTCACTGGTGACTAACCAGCGCTGCTGTTCTGGGATACGGGCAAGACGCTCACGCAGCGGCGCGTCGAGAGCCTTAATTTTTTCCGCATAGGCTTTGGCATTACGGTTATACGTTTCTGCATTCGCGGGATCGGCTTGCACCAGACCTTTGCGGATATTTTCAATATAGATTAATGCGTTGGAAGGCGACATCCAGGCATGCGGGTTTGGGTTGCCATTATAGGCGCCTTCACGGATAGGAAGCGGCGTGATGCCTTCCGTCACCACAACAGCGGGCACATTTTTTACGTTCTCGAAAAAGCGTGTAAACCAACGTTCGAGATTCATGCCGTTCCACAGCACCAGCTGTGCAGACTGTGTTTTAACAATATCACGTGGTGTCGGTTGGTAATCATGAATCTCCGCACCGGGTTTGGTGATGGATTCAACCGTCGCCGCATCGCCCGCAATATTCTGTGCGATATCCTGAATGATGGTAAAGGTCGTGATGACTTTAAGCTTTTCAGCCGCCTGAGCGGAGGTACTGGCTAAAAGCAGTAAAGCGCACGGCAGCGCGATGCGACGGAATAGGGCAGGTAAATGAGCGTGAAAACCAATCATGCGGATATCCTTACAAACCGTGAAAGTGTTACTTGAGAATAATTATCAATATCATTTAAGTCAAGAGGCAGAGAAAGGCAGGGAGTGAATATTGGAGGGTGTCTCGTGACACAAGAAATCACTGTTCGCAGGCACGTAGCACGCACTTGCGCGGGTAAGGAACGCATCATGCTCCTTTGATAACAGAAATGTTGCTTTAATTTAATGAATCGTACTTAAGGTTACAACGAAAGTCTAACGGTAACGGCAGTGAACTGTCGCGCGACTATACATAGCTATACACATGGTGAAATTTACGCCAAAAGAAGAGAGAAATCTGATGCATCCTTAAGAAAATGCCGACGACTGCCGATAAACCATAAAGAATGTGAGAGATGTCTCTATTTTATACAAAAGGATTGCAAGCGATATGAGCACAAAATCAGAGCGACGTTGGAAGCTGGCAAGTTTCGTCTTATTGACTTTTTTGGTGGTGTTATTAGTACTGCTGGTTCAAAGCAGTTAATTCCTAACGTGACGAAATGTTAGGTTATAAATAATTTCTATTATGTAATGTATTAATGGAAAAGATACAGATAGCATAAAAATGACAATCGATTTTAAACATTGATATAAGCGTTACTGTAGTCGGGCGCGCTTTTTTGTTAATGGTCAATATTCTTTCATAGCAGAGTGCCAATTATAGCTTTTTGTTATGATTGCCGATGCCGCTGTGCCAGAAATGCGACGGTTGTCGCGTATTTTTTTGCATAATAAAATCTGACGTGCGCTTATTGTGTCGTACCAGAAGCCGCCTATGAATATAGGTGTCAGCGAGCATTATCGTGTATTAATGAATCAAGGATGACGCGAATTTGTGCGGCATGTCCACGACTGATAAAAAAGCCCTTGCCATCGTTTACATAGTGTGTAATAACGCTTCTGGGTAAAACGAGGTACAGTTCTGTATATGAATGGCATTTTCAGTAAAGAAGACTTAAGTACAACCTTTAGTGTTGCATGCTGCTTCTCTGCCGATCCTTATCTTAGTGCCTCAAGCAGTAACGACTTTGGTTTGTCTGTATAACGCCTTTTGGCGGTTTAAACAATTAAAGGAAATATTTGAAATGGCAAAGATTAAAGGTCAGGTTAAGTGGTTCAACGAGTCTAAAGGCTTTGGTTTCATCACTCCTGCTGACGGCAGCAAAGATGTATTCGTACACTTCTCTGCAATTCAAGGCAACGGCTTCAAAACTCTGGCTGAAGGCCAGAACGTAGAATTCGAAATTCAGGATGGCCAGAAAGGTCCTTCTGCAGTAAACGTCACTGCGCTGTAATTTTACAGCTCTGTTGCAAAACCCGCCATGGTGCGGGTTTTTTGTTGTCTGCGTTTTATTTTTAGCCGTAACGCAATAAAGACGTTTTTAATGAGGAAAATGTGCCGATGAGTTATCAGTGTCCGCTATGCCAGTTACCTCTGGAGCGACACCCGCGGCAATGGACGTGTGGTAAACATAGCTTTGACTGTGCAAAAGAAGGGTACGTCAACCTGTTGCCGGTACAGTTTAAGCGATCAAAACAGCCGGGCGACAGTGCTGAAATGATGCAGGCGCGGCGCAGCTTTCTTGAAGCTGGTCACTATCAACCGCTACGCGACGCCGTTGCGCAGTACGTTGATCGTATTGTGGTGGATGACGCTGCGGCACTGCTGGATATCGGCTGTGGCGAAGGGTATTACACTGCCGAGCTGGCCCATCGTCTCACATCGCGCAGAACGATGACGATATACGGGCTTGATGTTTCCAAAGCGGCGATTCAGCGCGCGGCAAAGCGGTATGATAACGTTGAATTTTGCGTGGCTTCCAGCCAGCGGTTACCTTTCCAGGATCGATCCCTTGATGCTGTAGTAAAAATCTATGCGCCATGTAATGACGCGGAGTTGCAGCGCACTGTTAAGGTTGGCGGTTGGGTGTTGACGGTGTCTCCGGGGCCACGACATCTTTATCAACTGAAAGCAGAAGTCTACGATGAGGTGTTATTACACCCGAGCAAAGATGAAGTGCTCGCAGGCTTTCAGCTTATGGATCAACAAACGCTTGCGTACCCAATGTCGTTATCCGGGAGTGAGGCTGCGGCGCTCTTGCAAATGACCCCCTTTGCCTGGCGAGCAACGCCAGACGTCAGTGAGCGGCTGCAGGTGGCGGCCACGTTTAGTTGTGAAACTGACTTTATTATCCGCTTGCATCAGCGTATTGATGGCAGTGCGGTAGCGTAATCGAGAAAAATAAAAACGGGCAGCGCGATAGTCGGGCTGCCCGTTGATGTGAAGTATGACGGGTATATCAGGCGGCGTAGCCGAGGTGCTCGTACAGGATATTACAGCCGATACCAATCAGAACCAGCCCGCCCATCACTTCTGCTCTCTTGCCGAGAATCGGGCCGATATAGCGGCCAATCATCATACCGAGTGTCACCATAATCATGGTGGCGCAGCCAATCACCATTGCGGTATGGAAAATATTCACCTGAAGGAAAGCCAGACCGACGCCGATTGCCATGGCATCTAAGCTGGTGGCGACCGCGGTGCAGATTAGCAACGCCAGACTATGATTTTTGACTTTTTCGCAGCGACAGTCTGAAGAACCTTTGAGCCCCTCAACGACCATACGGCCGCCAAGAATCAGTAACAGCGTAAAGGCAACCCAGTGATCCCATTCGAGAATATATTGGCTGGCAAAGAAACCCAGTGCCCAACCGATCAGCGGGGTGATAGCTTCAATAACACCAAAGATGAGACCGGTGCGAATGGCATCGCGGAAACGGGGGTTATGCAGTACGGCACCTTTACCGATTGAAGCGGCGAAGGCATCCATTGACATACCAAATGCTAGGATAAGTGTTGCTGACATATTCATTGTAAATAGCCTCGGCTGGACGATTAACCATATACACGCAGATCATCCCCAACCCGAATGACGATCTTACGTGTCTATGGTCTCGCCTGCCAATCACGCTTGGCCGCCCGCACCACGTCTATGCTCCGGTGATAGGAGATAAAACGAGTATGTTGATACGAGCATTTCTGATGAATTATTGTGAGTGTTAATTAATCAGAAATCGGCTACTCCCCAATGACGGCGCAACCTTACCATATTATTTATGATGCAAACAACACTAAAAGTTTTAAGTGTTAATAATGCAATTGATAATTATTTTCATTTGATTGCCGAAAGAGAACGATCGTACAAAATAACGACAAGGTTAATGTGGTTAAAATACCACCTAAAGAGAAGGTGTATACTCGTGCTTATTTTAAATAACTTTTTTGATGTGTTTACCCTATTGATTCTCAACCATAAACTTATATATTTTTTCTAAATCATCAAGCTGCGTAACCTGTATCAATAAACGACGTTTCTCCAATTCGATGACTAATACACCATCCTCAGATAAATTCATATTTTTAATTCTGGTATAAGGAATGAATATATTCGCATAAAAGAAGCCGGTTGATTTAAACATCAGTTTGGGACGACGAATATAGGCCAGGTAGCACGCCATGAAGGCCAGAGAAATCAAAAGATAGGTAGTGATAACAGCGCCATTATTCATCACATTTTGATAAATAAGAATGCCCACTAAACCGATAAAAATCAGCGTATCGAGCCGGTTCATCCGCTTCAGCGGGACGAGGAGTTGGGTTTTGCCTTTGAGTTTATCCATGATGAACTCATCATAGATGGCATAAGCCAGTGCTAACGCAATTAACACAACCAGCGTGATATCTGTCATTGTCATCCGTATTACCCTTGTCCGTCATAAAAAATGGCCGGGCGTATTGGCACCCGGCCACTGAACATTACACGCCGAGCAGACCGATCCAGTACCCGAAGATACCAATGGCGAAGAAGCCCATAATCAGCCACAGCGCGTTGACCTTGCGCCGTAACAGCCACATACAGCCGAATGTCAGCAGTAGGGGAACAAGTCCCGGCATGAGCTGGTCAAGGATGGATTGAACGGTGGTCACTGTGGTTTCCCCGTTCTGATTCGTCACTGTCGACACCACCATCGGGATGTTGACGTGCGTCCATTTATTGACCAATGCCCCCATGACGAACAAGCCGAGAATAGAGGCGGCCTCCGTCATTTTTTGCAGGAAACCACCGCCCATATCGCTGACGATATCTATCCCTTTGCGGTAGCCGTAGGCGACGCCATAGTAACGCACCAGCAGGCGAACCAGGTTAAACAGGACGAAGAAGAGAATCGGCCCCAACAGGCTGCCGCTCATGGCAATCCCTGCGCCGAGCGCAGCGAATACCGGACGTGCAGTGCCCCAGAATATCGGGTCGCCGACGCCAGCCAGTGGCCCCATCAGCCCGACTTTCAGACCGTTTATTGCCGCGTCATCGATAGGAGCACCGTTCGCACGTTGCTCTTCCATCGCCATGGTTACGCCGAGTATCGGCGCGGCAACAAAAGGCTGCGTATTGAAGAACTCCAGATGGCGTTTGATTGCCTGTTTACGCTCTTCCGAATTTTCAGGATAAAGACGGCGAATCACCGGCACCATGGAAAAACAGAAGCCGAGCGCCTGCATACGTTCAAAGTTCCAGGAACCTTGAAACAGGTTGGAACGGATAAAGACCGCGCGGATGTCGCTGTCAGTGAGTTTTTTGACATTCGTATTTTCGACCATTTTTCTCACTCCTGTTAATCCAGTTCGTTATCAAGGTTGTTATTGCCTGATGAAACCGGCTGGCCTTGAACCTTGTTATATTTCGGGCTGAGCTGGATATACAGCACCGCCATCACAATACCAATTACGCCCAGCGCCACCAGGTTAAACTGGGTGAACGCGGCGGTAACGAAGCCAAGATAGAAGAACGGCATCAAGTAGCCCGCGCGCATCATGTTGATGACCATTGCGTAGCCGACAACAACAATCATGCCCCCGGCGATATTCAGGCCGTTGGTCACCACTTCCGGGATGGAGTTCAACAGCGCGTGAACGGCGTCGGTACCAACGGAAACAGCAACGATTACCGCAGGAATCGCGATACGCATAGCCTGTAGCAGTAGGGCAGAAACGTGAATCCAACTGATAGCCGTTAGATTACCTCGCTCTGCCGCGCTGTCTGCCGCATGCTGGAACGCAACGGTGATGGTACGAACAATGATGGTTAATACTTGCCCAGCGGCAGCGAGCGGAATGGCTAAAGCAATCCCTGCGCCGATCCCCTGACCGCCGGCAATGACCAGAATGGTTGAGATAATGGACGCCAGCGCCGCATCTGGCGCTACGGCCGCACCGATGTTCATCCAGCCTAACGCGATCATTTCCAGCGTACCGCCGATAATGATCCCCGTTTTTAAATCACCTAACACTGCACCAATCAGCGTACAGGCGACGAGTGGACGGTGGAACTGGAATTCATCAAGAATCGAACCCATCCCCGAAACACACGCGACGAGAAATATCAGCACAATTTGAAGTGTGGTAATCTCCATCGTACTTCTCCTATAAAATGTGTCTGAGTAAAAATAAATCGCCATCCCCGTTGATTTCCTATGCCGACATAAAGCTTCTCAATATCGACATAAATGCATATCTTGAAAATCGTCAGGTCTATAAAGCTATTATTGATGGTGACATTAGCGTTAATAACCGTCGTAGCACGATAGGTATCAACGCGGCATTTTGTTAATTAAGTCCATCATTTTAATTCGGGAATCGGTTGATACTTTCCGAACCTCCAATTCAATACCGCGTTTATCTAATTCACGGAACGCCGCAATGTCCTTCTCATCGATAGAGACGGCATTATTGACCTGCGTTTTCCCCTGCTTGAATGCCATCCCGCCAATATTGACCGAGGTGATGTTTACGCCATTTTCGATCAGCGTTAATACATCCGTCGGATTGGTGAACAGCAGCATCACGCGGTCGGCGGCATATTTCGGATTGTCATAAACACGAACGGCTTTTGCCACATCCACCACGTGCGCGGTAACGCCCGGTGGCGCAACCTGAGTCAGCAACGTTTTACGCACGTGATCGGCGGCGACTTCATCGCTGACAACAATAATGCGCGAAACATTGGTTTCTTTCGTCCAGCGGGTGGCGACCTGACCATGAATCAGGCGGTCGTCGATACGAGCCAGTCCAATCTTCATGTGTTCGCCGGGTCCTGCCGGTGTGGGTACAGCGTTGGCCTTTGGGGTTGGTGGAGGAAAAGGGGGCGTGACTTTGGATTTTTCCTGATGTTTCAGGGCTTTTACGCCATCTCTGCCGGTTTCCAACGCGATAGAAACCAGATCGGAGAAGGACGGATTATCATCCCGGGCCATAAAGGTTTCTGCTAGCATGGGAATATTCACGCCGGCGATAACATCATGGTTTTCTTTGTTGGTGACGAGGCGGCTGGCCGCGTTGAATGGGCTGCCGCCCCAGGTGTCAACGAGAAACAGCACGCCTTGTGATGTGTCTAACTGCGTGAGTTTTTCCTGATATTTTTCTATCAATGTTTCGGCGTTTTCTCCAGGAACGAAATCAATCCAGGCGACATTACTTTGCTCGCCAAGAATCATTTCTGCTGTCTTTAACAGCGGTCCCGCAGTGGCGCCGTGAGTGCATAACATGATTGCAATACTCACTTGCTACCTCCTCACGTTCACGATCAAAAAAGAGTCAATGTGTCAGGAAACCGGGTTCGCGTTCACGAGCTGAACGTTAACCGTCGCGGTATTAGTATGGCTGCAAGAAAAAATTTTACCGTGGATTCATGACATTCACTGTGTTCCTCCAGGTTGTCAGGCTAGAAATCGTGACTGACAGATTTATTTTACTTATCGAAAAAATAAATAGTGTGATGATGCTCTAATGCTGACCAGTTAAACCACGGGTTAAAAGGGCGCTGAATGGGAAGATTTAGACGCATTATCAATGCGAAGTCGGCCGGAAGAAATTCTTTGTGAAAATTGGTAACAACCTGTTAGAGTAAACATCCCTTAAATTGCTTAGGAGCACCGGGCATCAGCCCTTCCCATGGACTGTCACCGACAAAACGTTCTTTGTTTTCCCGCTAATGCTGGCGGTTTTCTGTACTCAACTGGTCACTCAGACCACATTCAGAATCTCTCTGATTCACACCAACTCTTTTTATTACCATTCAATGCGGCTCATGCATTGATGTCATCTGCTCGTTCATTTTCTGGAGTCTGACATGGAATTTTTGCTAGATCCTTCAATCTGGGCAGGCTTATTGACGCTGGTGGTACTGGAAATTGTTCTGGGTATCGACAATTTGGTGTTTATCGCCATCTTGGCGGATAAGTTACCTCCCAAACAGCGAGATAAAGCCCGCATTATCGGTTTAAGCCTGGCGCTGTTAATGCGTCTGGGGCTGTTGTCTTTGATTTCCTGGATGGTCACACTGACGCGTCCACTGTTTAGCCTTGGCGATTTCAGCTTCTCGGGCCGTGACCTGATTTTGCTGTTCGGCGGCGTATTCCTCTTGTTCAAAGCGACGATGGAGCTACATGAACGGCTAGAGAATAAAACGCACGACGGCAATGGCAATCGCGCCCACGCGAGTTTCTGGGCTGTGGTGGCTCAGATCGTTGTGCTGGATGCCGTGTTCTCGCTGGATGCCGTGATTACTGCGGTGGGCATGGTGGATCACCTGGGCGTCATGATGACGGCGGTGATTATTGCGATGGGCGTCATGCTGATTGCTTCTAAGCCGTTGACTCGATTCGTCAACGAGCATCCAACGGTGGTTGTCCTGTGTCTCAGCTTCTTGCTGATGATTGGTTTGAGCCTGATGGCGGAAGGTCTTGGCTTCCACATTCCGAAAGGTTATCTGTATGCGGCGATTGGCTTCTCTATCCTGATCGAAATGTTTAACCAAATTGCCCGTCATAACTTTATGAAACATCAGTCGCACCGTCCTTTGCGTGAACGTACCGCAGAGGCCATTCTGCGCCTGATGGGCTCACGGAAAAACATGGACGATATGGATGCGGATGAACCGCAGAAGAAACTCACTACAGAGGAATTCGCCGAGGAAGAGCGCAATATGATCAGCGGCGTGCTGACATTAGCCTCGCGTTCGCTGCGCAGCGTGATGACGCCGCGTACTGAAATCTCCTGGGTGGATAGCGCAAGTTCTGTCGAACAGATCCGTATGCAATTGCTGGATACGCCTCACAGCCTGTTCCCAATCTGTCGCGGTTCGCTGGATGAGCTCATCGGCGTCGTTCGTGCCAAGGATCTGCTGGTGGCGTTGGAAACGCAGACCGATGTGGAAAGCTTTGCTGCGGCTAACCCGCCAATCGTCGTGCCGGAAACGCTGGATGTGATTAACCTGCTGCCCGTTCTGCGTCGTGCGAAAGGTAGTCTGGTCATCATCGCCAATGAATTTGGCGTGGTGCAAGGGTTGGTCACGCCGCTGGACGTGCTGGAAGCGATTGCGGGCGAGTTCCCGGATGAAGACGAAACGCTGGATATCATCCCTGACGGCGAAGGCTGGTTGGTGAAAGGCGGAACGGATCTACACGCGTTGCAACAGGTGGTAAATAGCAGCGAGCTGGTTGATCCGAAAGAAGATTATGCCTCACTGGCAGGAATGCTGTTGGCGCATAGTGATGAGTTCCCGAAAGTCGGTGCCATCATCGAGTTGTACAACCTGCGCTTCCACATCATCGAAGTATCCGAATACCGTATTGAACTGGTGCGTGTAGAACGCATCATCGATAGGGAAGAGGACGAAGACGCGTAAGCCGCTCTGCGTAAGTAGATGACAAAATGAAGCCCCGCCAATTGGCGGGGCTTTTTAATCGGTGTAAAGAAAAGCGAAGTGGGGTGCGGACTAATCACACGGCTTTTTAATCACACTGTACTCTAATCACACTGTACTTTAATCGCCAGTCCGCCCCGTGAGGTTTCGCGGTATTTAGCGTTCATGTCTTTACCCGTTTCGTACATGGTTTCAATCACTTTATCCAGTGAGACACGAGCTTCGCTGGTGCGGCGGGTTGCCATGCGGGCGGCGTTAATCGCCTTAACGGAAGCAATCGCGTTACGCTCGATGCACGGGACCTGTACCTGGCCAGCGACCGGATCGCAGGTTAAACCCAGATTGTGTTCCATGCCGATCTCGGCGGCGACGCAAACCTGTTCCGGGCTTGCACCCATCAGCTCTGCCAGTCCAGCGGCGGCCATGGAGCAGGCGACGCCCACTTCGCCCTGACAGCCTACTTCAGCACCGGAGATGGAAGCGTTCATTTTGTACAGAATGCCTACCGCGCCTGCTGCGAGGAAGTAACGAATATAAATGGTCGGGCTAACCGGCTCGATGAAGTGGTCGTAATAAGCAAGGACCGCAGGGACGATGCCGCATGCGCCGTTCGTTGGCGCGGTAACCACACGGCCACCTGCTGCGTTCTCTTCATTCACCGCCAGCGCGAACATATTGACCCAATCCACTACGTTCATCGGGTCGTTGGACAGCTTATCGGAAGAGACCAGCATACGGCGCAGCGCAGAAGCACGACGTGGCACGCGCAGCGGACCGGGTAAAACACCTTCGGTGTTCATGCCGCGATCGATACAGGCACGCATCGTCTGCCAGATATCGGCAAAGTAGGCGTCAATTTCCTGACGGCTATGCAGCGCCAGCTCGTTACGCATCACCATCCCAGAAAGCGACAGGCCACTTTGTTTGCAGTGATCCAGCATCTCTTTGGCGGAATTGAACGTATAGGGAACAGATACATCCGTGGCGCTGTCTTTGCCAAAATTCTCTGCATCGACGATGAAGCCACCGCCGATGGAATAATAGGTTTTGCTATAAATTTCTTTATTGCCGGCAAAGGCGGTGATAGTCATGCCGTTTTCGTGCAGCGGCAGATTTTCACTGCGGAAAACCATGCCACCTTCGCGTGGGAAATCTACCTCGTGTTGCCCGTTAGCCAGCAGCAGGCGTTCGCGTTGCTCAACATCGCGGATGAAACCGGGAATGGCATCAATATCAACGGTATCCGGCATATTGCCTGCCAGACCCATAATGATAGCGATATCCGTATGGTGGCCTTTACCCGTCAGCGACAATGAGCCATACACATCGACGGCAATGCGCGTGGTGGCGGTCAGTCGATCCTGGGTGATCAATTCATCGACAAATTGCTTACCGGCTTTCATCGGTCCAACCGTATGAGAGCTAGAGGGGCCAATACCGATCTTAAACATGTCGAAAACGCTTATCACGCGAAACTCCTCAAAGACTCAGGGTCGTACCCACTCTTTATTATCCGATCGCCTGCATCCGGTTCCTTCATCATAATCAGATAGTTATGCTGCGAATTATCTGATGATTTCGGTTCCAGCGAGGCATGACCTGAATTTTAGTGGATATATACCCAAAGATTAGAATAAAACTCGTCAAATCGCGCTATTGTAGTGTGGAATATGTTGTATGGCTTTCTTTTTCGCATGAAATAAACTTATGTCATCACATAATTTAACTTATCCTAAATGTGAGTTAAGTCATTGTAAATTCTATAACTGAATGCTTTTTGATCGCAAAAGCCGCTTTTAAAATAAGGATATTTGGCGAGGGAAAAGAAGTGGTGAGCCAAAAGCCGCTGAACGCGGAATTGAGCTTAGGGCCTGTCCGAAATCTGTAAGGCGAGCTGGTGGATGATGGCGGCGGTTAGCCCCCAGACAAACTGCTGCTGATACCAGGAAAGATAAACCCGATGACGCTGCTGCTTGCGCTCGATATCCAGCGGGTAATAGCGTGTCAACGCGAAGGCCTCATCCAGCGGCATTTCAAACAGTTCAGCGACTTCGTCTTCATTGGGATGAAAGCGAGTCTGTGGGGCGATCAGCCCGACAACCGGTGTAACCTGAAAACCGCTGACGCTGTCCAGCGGCGGTAATACACCCAGCACCTGAACGTTTTCCGGTGGGATAGCCACTTCTTCCTGCGCTTCACGCAGCGCCGTTTCGATGATGGAACGATCTTCTTTATCCGCTGCCCCGCCGGGGAACGCCACTTGTCCAGCATGCTTACGCAGTTCGGCAGAACGTCGGGTCAATAACAGCGTGGGCGTAGGGTGACAAATAATTGGCACCAGAACCGCAGCCTGACGTTGCTGGTGCACAGGCCGCAGCGATGGCGGAAGCTGTAACTGAAAGCGCGTAATAAAGTCGTTCAGCGCAAAAGCCGTTGGCGGCAAGGCAATCTCACTCATTTATTCGGTACCTGAATTGTCTGGGATCCATCCAACAGGGGAAGAATGCGACCCACTTTATCAAACGTTTCCTGATATTCAGCCTGTTCCTGACTGTCGGCGACGATGCCACCGCCCGCCCAGCAGTAAATTCTGCCGCGTTCGGTGAGTAACGTCCTGATGGTGATATTAGTATCCATGGTGCCGCACAGGCTGATGTAGCCGACGCTGCCGCAGTAGGCATTGCGGCGCTGAGGTTCCAGTTCTTCAATAATCTGCATCGCGCGGATTTTGGGCGCGCCGGTAATCGAGCCGCCGGGGAAACAAGCGCGTAATAGCGTGGTTGCAGGGCAATCTTCCGGTAGCTGCGCTTCAATGGTGCTGACCAGATGGTGCACTGCTGGGAAAGGTTCGACGACGAATAACTCCGGCACTCGGACGCTGCCCGGCACCGCGACGCGACCGATGTCGTTACGCAGAAGATCGACAATCATCAGGTTTTCTGAGCGATCTTTCTCCGAATTAGCGAGCCGCACCGCCTGTTGTTTATCAGCCTCCGGGTCTGCGAGACGCGGCAGAGTGCC
The DNA here is from genome assembly GCF_032905925.1 of Pectobacterium sp. HCp5_1. Lineage (NCBI taxonomy): Bacteria > Pseudomonadati > Pseudomonadota > Gammaproteobacteria > Enterobacterales > Pectobacteriaceae > Pectobacterium > Pectobacterium sp. HCp5_1. The sequence continues at coordinate 30,401 of NZ_JAUMIO010000021.1, read as the reverse complement.
TTTAATCGGGCGGGTTTGAATTCGGTGATTTTCCAGCCAGAGAAAACGCTCCGGCGATACGCTGATGACGGTATTTTCCGGCAGACGGAGGAAGGCGGAAAAGGGCGCCTTATTGCCTGCTGACAGTCGTAAAAATGCCTGCCATTCATCACCATCGTAAGCTGCAGAAAAGCGCTGCGCCAGATTGACCTGATAACAGTCTCCCGCCAGAAGGTAGTCCTGTATTTTGCGGAATTTTTCGCCGTACGCCTCGCGTGACATGTTCGGCTGCCAACTGCTAGTAAGGCTGAAATCGGTTTTCGGGGTATCAACGGGCGGATTGGCGAGCCAGTCGAGCCGTGCCTGAAGGGAATGATGTACGATCAGCGTTAACGTCTGCCGATGGTGATCGGCAACCAGCGCCCAGTCGTAGAGACCCACCGCCATATCCGGCAAATCGATATCTTGCTCGGCCTGTGCGGGCAGTGTTTCAATCTGTCGCCCTAGATCGTAGCCGAACAGGCCAAGTGCACCTCCCTGAAAAGGGAAATCAGGATGTGTTTCCGTGGATAACGCGAGTGAATCAAGCTGCGCTTGCAGTAAAGCAAAGGGATCGCCGCCTACGATATTCGTTACGCTGTCACGCCTGATTTCCGTTTTGCCTCCGCGCGTGCAAAGTGTGACTCGCGGATCAGCAACCATAATATCGAAGCGATTATGCGGATGATCGGCAAACCCGGAATGCAGCAACATCGCCCACGGCTGTTGGGAAAAGGGCGCAAAGCGATCGAGTAGCACGGTCGGATAGTAAGGCAGCGAGTGATAGAGAGCGGCGGAGCCCGTCGTGATAATCGAATCGTTTGTATTGCTTATGTGAATCGTATTGGCGGCAGTCATGTTCTTCGTGTTGTGTCTACAGTATGGCTATGTTGATAGCGCGTCGATTTTCCTGCCCACAGCGTACCACAAAGCAGAAATGCTGGTGTATGCCGAAGCGGGCATGCGATGATACGTGCGAATTTACCAACCAGGAAATTATCATGATTGCAGGTATGCCCGCGCTGACGCATAAGCAGCAGCAAGAGGCCGTTGAGCGTATTCAGGAACTCATGTCTGAGGGCATGAGCAGCGGCCAGGCGATAGCACAGGTTGCCGCGGAGATCCGTCAGAATCATCAGGGTGACAACGTCGCGGTGATGTTTGACGAAGATGATGACGCATTTAATGACAGTAATGACAGCGACGAAGAACACCATTTTGACGATGGTGAAGAAGAGGAAGAGCAGTAACCATTCTTCCTCTTCAGATTATCTAAGACGATAGCTTATATCGCTGCAATCGCTTTGATTTCGACTTTGAATTTCGGGTGCATCAGTTTAGCCTGCACGGTGCAGCGTACCGGTGCGCTGCCCGCCACGACCCAGGCATCCCACGCGGCGTTCATCGCGGCAAAATCATCCGCATCGACGAGAAAAATCGTCACGTCCAACAGTTTGCTCTTATCCGTTCCCGCCTGTTGCAGAATCGCATCTAACGCGGCCAGCGCGTTTTCCGTTTGCGCCTGTGCGTCATCATCCAGATTTTCCGGCACGCTGGTGTAATAGAGCGTGTTGTTGTGGATGACGGCGTCTGACCAGCGGGCTTCAGGATTAATTCGTGTGATCGCCATGAGGTGGGGTTTCTCCATTGTGGTGATAATTAAAAAATTGTGGGGATAGTTAAAATAGTGACATCAATCAATACCAGCCGCCAAGCCTAACACAGCAGGTTGCGGCACGCTTTCCTGATTTAAGGTGGTAGCGTCGGGTGACTCTTGGCATAATCAGCGCGATATTTTGCCACGACCTGAAACGGTTAGCGGCTTACAGAGACAGCATTCCCTTGAACAAGAGAGCAGGCGTGACGAACGATCGTGTAATTGATGATTTTGCTAATGACGGCGTGCTGGCCAAAGCGATCACCGGCTTCAAACCGCGTGAACCACAGCGGCAGATGGCGCAGGCCGTCATGCGGGCCATCGACGATAAAACAGCGCTAGTGGTGGAAGCGGGAACCGGAACCGGTAAAACCTATGCCTACCTTGCGCCCGCCCTGCGTTCAGATAAAAAAGTCATCATTTCAACCGGCTCGAAAGCGCTACAGGATCAGCTCTATAGCCGCGATTTACCGACGATTGCGCAGGCGCTGAAGTACAAAGGCAAATTAGCGCTGCTGAAAGGTCGCTCGAATTACCTCTGTCTGGAACGGCTCGAACAGCAATCGCTGGGCGGCGGTGATTTACCCGGTGAAACGCTGAGCGAACTGGTTCGGCTGCGCGGCTGGTCGTCGGAAACGACGGAAGGTGATGTCACGACCTGTTCAGGTGTGGCGGAAGACAGCGCGATCTGGCCGTTAGTGACCAGCACCAACGATAACTGTCTGGGCAGTGACTGCCCGCACTATAAAGAGTGCTTCGTGGTGAAAGCGCGGCGCAAGGCGATGGATGCCGATATCGTGGTAGTCAACCATCATCTCTATCTGGCCGATATGGTGGTGAAGGAGAGCGGTTTTGCGGAGCTAATCCCAGAAAGCGACGTCGTCATTTTCGATGAAGCCCACCAAATTCCCGATATTGCCAGCCAATATTTCGGTCAGCAGCTTTCCAGCCGCCAACTGCTGGATCTGGCGAAAGACATCATCATTGCTTACCGCACCGAAGTGCGCGACGCCTCTCAACTGCAAAAAAGTGCCGATCGCCTGACGCAAAGCACGCAGGATTTTCGGCTGGCACTGGGCGATCCGGGGTTTCGCGGTAATCTGCGTGATGTGCTCGAACAGCCGTCGCTTCAGCGTGCGCTGGTGCTGCTGGATGATGCGCTGGAGCTATGTTACGACGTCGCGAAACTGTCGCTCGGGCGTTCAGCGCTGCTGGATGCCGCCTTTGAGCGCGCCACGCTCTATCGCAACCGCCTGAAACGCCTGAAAGACGTGCAGTTACCGGGTTACAGCTACTGGTATGAATGTAATTCACGTCATTTCGTGTTGGCGCTGACGCCGCTGTCTGTCTCCGATCGCTTTCGTGAACTGATAAAAGAGAAGCCTGCGGCCTGGGTGTTTACCTCCGCGACGCTGTCTGTTAACGATCAACTTTTTCACTTCACCGATAGGCTGGGGCTGGATAACGCGAATACGCTCCTGTTACCCAGCCCGTTTGATTATGCCAATCAGGCGCTGCTCTGCGTTCCCCGTCATTTACCGGAAACCAATCGTCCCGGTGCGGCGAAAAGGCTGGCGGCGATGCTGCGGCCGTTGATTGAGGCGAATCAGGGACGCTGTTTTATGCTGTGTACCTCGCATCAAATGATGCGCGATTTGGCGGCTGAATTCCGCGCCACGTTGACGCTGCCTGTGCTGTTACAGGGTGAAACTGGCAAGGCGCAATTGCTGTCGCAGTTTGTAGCGGCAGGTAATGCTTTGCTGGTGGCGACCAGCAGCTTCTGGGAAGGGGTGGATGTGCGTGGCGATACGCTCTCCTGCGTCATTATCGATAAACTGCCGTTTACCTCACCGGACGATCCGTTGCTGAAGGCACGTATTGAAGACTGCCGCCTGCGCGGTGGTGAGCCTTTCGACGATGTGCAGGTTCCCGATGCGGTGATTACCCTGAAGCAAGGTGTGGGCCGCCTCATCCGTGATGTTGAGGATCGCGGTGTGATTGTGATTTGCGATAATCGACTGGTGATGCGTCCGTATGGTGCCGTATTCCTTAACAGCCTGCCGCCGACGCCGCGAACTCGCGATATTGGGCAGGCGATTAATTTCCTGACGCGTAACACATAATTCCCAACCGGTGATTGCCGCATGGTTTTGACCGATGGCGGGAAGGGCTGCGGCACGACAGGGGCTTATGCTATGATACGGGTTGTTAAGATTTATTTATCCTGCCTGAGGTTGGCATGTCTACGCGAATTCTAGCGCTTGATACCGCAACGGAAGCCTGTTCCGTCGCACTCTGGAATGAAGGTGAAATTCATTCTCTGTTCGAAATTTGTCCCCGTGAACACACACAACGTATTCTGCCGATGGTTCAGCAGGTGTTGGCCGACAGCGGCCTGACGCTCAAGGATCTTGATGCGCTGGCTTTTGGTCAGGGGCCGGGAAGTTTTACCGGCGTGCGAATTGGCATTGGTATTGCCCAAGGGCTAGCGCTGGGAGCGGATTTACCGCTGCTTGGCATCTCGTCACTGGCGACCCTGGCACAGGGGGCTTTCCGCCAGACGAAGGCGACGCGGGTGCTGGCGGCCATTGATGCGCGGATGGGAGAAGTGTACTGGGGCTGCTATCAGCGCGATGCTGACGGCGGCTGGCAGGGTGAATCCGAGGAAGCCGTACTGAAACCTGAACAGGTGCAGGCGTTAACTGCTGCGTTGTCAGGCGAATGGGCCACGGTAGGCACCGGGTGGGAAACCTATCCTGAACTGGTCAGCCATGCTTCTCTGGTGTTAGCAAAGGGTGACGTGCTGCTGCCGCAGGCGCAGGACATGTTGCCGCTGGCCTGTCAGCTATGGCAGGCAGGCAAAGCGGTCAGCGTCGAGAATGCACAGCCACGCTACCTGCGCAATGAAGTGACCTGGAAAAAGCTGCCCGGCCGCGACTAGCCAGAATGCACATTCTGCGTGAAGTATGTCCCTCATAAACAGCAACTTATTCGATGCTGAGCAGTCTAACTATCAGATATCTGGTAGAGGGGGTTGTGCCATGCGTGTACGGATAAAAAGTATGCAAATGAAAAGTCTGTATCTGAATCAGAAAAAAGCGCGCCTCGGTATAGTGGCGGTTACAGCGCTGCTGCTGTCAGGCTGTGTCACGGTGCCGGATGCGATTAAAGGCTCGTCGCCAACGCCGCAGGACGATTTGGTGCGTGTGATGAATGCGCCGCAGATTTATGTCGGTCAGGAATCACGCTTTGGCGGACGGGTGGTCAGCATCCGCAATGAAGCGAATAAAACGCGGTTGGAAATTGCCAGCATGCCGCTGGATAGCGGTGCGAAACCGCGGCTGGATATGCCGTCAGAAGGGCGCTTTATTGCCTATGTGAATCGCTTTCTGGAACCTGTCGATTTTAAAGACCAACTGGTCACCGTTGTCGGGCCGATTGTCGGCACCGAACAGGGCGCTATCGGGGATAAACCCTATCGCTATGTCGTGATCGACGCGCAAGGCTACAAACGCTGGAATGTCGTGCAGCGCCTGATGGTACCGCCTGGCGGCTATGGCCCGTGGAGATGGCGTGCGGGTTACGGCTACGGCTGGGGCCCCGGATGGGGATTTGACGGTGGGTGGTCTGGTCCAGCACGGATTGAGAATGTCGTGACAGAATAAGAATCTACTCAGCAGGACTATTGAGATCAGGCGACGCAGGTTGCCTGATTTTTTTTGAATAAAGAATAAATTAGTGATCGATCTCGCAACCTTAACATTGTTTGTTAGCTAACTGGTAGGCTGAGTTAAAATAATGTTAATAACAAGCCTCTGAGGGCGACGACGATGCCACTAAAAAAATATCTCGGGAGTGACGTCTTGGAAAAAATTTGGTTATCACGCTATCCGGCGGATGTGCCGGCGGAAATCGATCCGGATCGCTATTCGTCGTTGATTGAAATGTTCGAAAGTAGCGTGAAGCGTTATGCCGACCGACCTGCATTCGTCAACATGGGTGAAGTGATGACGTTTCGTAAGTTGGAAGAGCGGAGCCGGGCGTTTGCGGCCTATTTGCAAAATCAGCTTAAATTGCAAAAAGGCGATCGTGTCGCGTTGATGATGCCCAACCTGCTGCAATATCCCGTTGCACTGTTTGGCGTGTTGCGCGCGGGTCTGGTGGTCGTCAACGTTAACCCATTGTATACACCGCGTGAGCTGGAACATCAGCTAAAAGACAGCGGCGCCAGCACGATTGTTATCGTGTCTAACTTTGCGCATACGCTGGAAAAAGTCGTTCATAACACGGCGGTGAAGCACGTAATCCTGACCCGTATGGGCGATCAGCTCTCCACGGCGAAAGGGACGCTGGTCAACTTCGTGGTGAAGTACATTAAGCGACTGGTGCCTAAATACCATCTGCCTGATGCGATATCGTTCCGTCGTGTTTTGCAGGAAGGACGGCGTCAGCAGTATATTCGTCCCGACATCATCAATACCGATCTGGCATTTCTGCAATATACCGGCGGCACCACGGGCGTCGCTAAAGGTGCCATGCTCACGCACCGCAATATGCTGGCGAATCTCGAGCAGTGTAAAGGGGCATACGGCGCTATTCTGCAAGAAGGGAACGAGTTGGTGATCACGGCGTTGCCGCTCTATCATATTTTCGCGCTCACGGTGAACGGCCTTTTGTTCCTTGAACTGGGTGGTAAGAATCTGCTCATCACTAACCCCCGCGATATCCCGGCGGTTGTGAAGGAACTGAAACAATACCCGTTCACGGCTATCACCGGCGTCAATACGTTATTTAACGCGCTGCTTAACAACAAAGAATTCCACGAGCTGGATTTCTCAACGCTGCGTTTAGCGGTGGGCGGTGGGGCATCGGTGCAGCAAGCGGTGGCAGAACGTTGGGAAAAACTAACGGGTAAACATCTGCTTGAGGGATATGGACTAACGGAAAGTTCACCTCTGGTGGCCGTAAACCCCTACGATCTCAAACATTACAGCGGCAGTATTGGGCTACCGGTGTCATCAACGGACGTCAAAATCATTGACGATGACGGCAACGACGCCGGGCCGGGAGAATCCGGGGAGCTTTGGGTGCGCGGGCCGCAGGTGATGTTGGGGTACTGGCAGCAGCCTGCTGCGACGGATGAGGTGTTAAAAGACGGTTGGCTGGCAACGGGTGACATTGTCACGTCTGATGATGAAGGATTCCTGCGGGTTATTGACCGTAAGAAAGACATGATTCTGGTTTCCGGCTTTAACGTCTATCCGACCGAAATTGAAGATGTGATCAGCCGTCATCCCAAAGTATCCGAATCGGCGGTGGTCGGAGTGGACAATGAGATCTCCGGCGAGGCAGTCAAAGCCTTTGTCGTCAGACGCGATCAGTCGTTAACGAAAGAGGAACTCACTACCCATTGTCGCCGTAATCTTACCGGCTACAAAGTGCCGAAAGAGATCGAATTCTGCGACGATTTGCCAAAATCTAACGTGGGGAAAATCCTGCGCCGCGAATTACGTGGCGAGAAGAAGGCGAAGAAAGACGCTGCCGCCTGACGATTTTCCACGAAAACGACTGCCAGAGAGAGGCAGGACGCGATATGATGTTTTCACGCCGGTTTATCCGGCGTTCTTTTTTATGGCGAGCTTGTACTCGTCACCCTATGGGCCGTCGCTTGCGACGTTAAAAATGTCCGCCGGGAATTTTTACGGCGATACGGATTTGACCCAGAACCGTAAAGTAAAAACAACCAAGAGAATGACGTTTTGAATTATCAGTTGATCACTTCCGACATCGGGTTACAACAGGTTTGCTCCCAGGCGCGACGCTTTCCGCAGGTGGCATTGGACACGGAGTTCGTCAGAACCCGCACGTATTACCCGCAATTAGGGTTGATTCAATTGTATGACGGCGAACAGCTTTCACTTATCGACCCGTTAACGATTACCGACTGGGCACCCTTTCAGGCGTTACTGCGTGACGAACAGGTCACTAAATTCCTGCATGCGGGAAGCGAAGATCTGGAAGTGTTTCTCAATGCGTTTGGCACGCTGCCGACGCCTTTCATCGATACACAGATTCTGGCCGCATTTTTAGGCAAGCCGCTTTCTTATGGATTTGCTGCGCTGGTGGCCGACTACATGGGCGTGACGCTGGATAAAAGCGAGTCGAGAACGGACTGGCTTGCTCGTCCGCTGAGCGAAAAACAGTGCGATTACGCCGCTGCCGACGTGTTCTATCTGCTGCCGATGGCCATTCAACTGGTGGCGGATACGGAAGCAGCAGGGTGGATGAACGCGGCGCTGGATGAGTGTCTCCTGCTGTGTCAGCGGAAACAGGATATTTTGGCACCGGCACTGGCCTATCGCGAATTTGGCAACGCCTGGCAGCTGCGTGGCCGACATCTGGCTTGCCTTCAACGTCTGGCTGAGTGGCGCTTGCGTAAAGCGCGTGAGCGAGACAGCGCGGTGAATTTTGTCGTACGTGAAGAGAACCTGTTGCAGGTGGCGCGTTGTCTGCCGACTTCGTTGGGTGAACTGAGCTCGCTGGGGCTGAGCGGCCCGGAAATCCGCTACCATGGCAAAACGCTGCTGGACTGTGTTGCACAGACGGACGGCCTTGCTGACGCGGATTGTCCACCGCCGGTGATTAATTTGATCGACTATCCCGGCTATAAAAAAGCGTTTAAAGATATCAAAGCGCTGGTGCAGCGTGTGAGCGAACAGAGTGGATTATCCGCCGAGCTATTGGCTTCACGTCGCCAAATTAATCGTCTGCTGAACTGGCACTGGAAATTAAGCGGGCAAGATGCGGGAATGCCGGAAATGTTGTCTGGCTGGCGCAGCCAGTTATATGGCGATGAACTGCGTCAAATTGTGCAGGGTTATTAATCACCGATAAACACGTCTTATCAATACGCCTTATTTGCTGTGATGATGCAATCATGAAAAAAGCAGCAAATAGGGTGATAAGAATACGGTGAAAAACAAAAAGTAAGAAATAAAAGACTGGCTAAATATACAGTTTAATGTAAATCATTCAGATATTATGCAGGTGGAGCGGAGAGGCAGAAATACCGATGAATTTACTGACGTCAGTCATTTGAATGTATGCGGAATAGATATCCCCTGCGTAAAAGCAGGGGATACTAAAGCAGAAAAATCATTTAGGCGTTTCTTCCGCTTCCGGTAATGTCACGTTCAACTCAAGCACGGAAATATCATCTCCTTTTTGCTCAAGCTGAACTGTCACCATCTCAGGATCAATCTGTACATATCTACAGATAACCTCAAGAATGTCTCGCTTTAATTGCGGCAGATAATGGGGCTCGCTATCTCCCCGGCGTCGCTCCGCGACAATAATTTGCAGCCGTTCCTTGGCAATATTGGCTGTCGTTTTTTTGCGGGACAGAAAGAAGTCCAGTAAAGCCATAATTTATCCCCCAAAAAGTCGTTTAAGGAAACCCTTCTTCTCTTCTTCAACAAAACGGAAAGGACGCTCTTCACCAAGCAGACGTTCAACGGTATCCGCGTAGGCTTTACCTGCATCGGCTTCCGCATCCAGAATGACGGGTTCGCCCTGGTTAGAGGCGCGGAGTACGGATTGGTCTTCTGGGATCACGCCAACCAGCGGAATTCGCAGAATTTCAAGAACGTCTTCCATGCTCAGCATGTCGCCACGGCTTACCCGGCCTGGGTTGTAGCGCGTCAACAGCAAATGCTCTTTGATCGGATCTTCAGAACGCTCTGCACGACGTGATTTCGAAGACAGAATGCCCAGAATACGGTCGGAGTCGCGAACGGAAGAGACTTCCGGGTTGGTGGTGATAATCGCTTCGTCAGCGAAATAGAGCGCCATCAACGCACCCGTTTCAATCCCGGCGGGTGAATCACACACGATAAAATCAAATTCCATGTCGCCCAGATCGTTGAGCACTTTCTCGACGCCTTCATGTGTTAACGCATCTTTATCACGCGTTTGTGACGCTGGCAGAATGTAGAGATTATCCGTTCTCTTATCTTTGATCAGCGCCTGATTCAGCGTGGCATCACCCTGAATAACGTTGACGAAGTCGTACACCACGCGACGCTCACATCCCATGATCAGGTCTAGGTTACGCAGACCAATGTCAAAATCGATGACAACCGTCTTTTTTCCTTTCTGGGCTAAACCGGTAGCAATGGCCGCGCTTGATGTGGTCTTGCCAACGCCCCCTTTACCCGATGTAACAACAATGATGCGTGCCATAAATGTTTCCTTGGGAGATTCTAGTCTAGAGGTTTTATCGTTAAAACATTGTCCAGCTGGTTCAGATTGATCCGTGCTGGTTGCCCAAAATACGGTTCAGGAATCTGATCGCTCAGCCAGTAACGGCCAGCAATCGAGACCAGTTCTGCGGCCAGATGCGTACAGAATATCTGGCTCTGAACATCGCCAGAAACGCCTGCAAGGGCTCGGCCGCGCATCATGCCGTAAATGTGAATATTGCCATCGGCAATCACCTCAGCACCCGCGCTAACGCTGCTTGTGACGATTAAGTCACAGTTCCGGGCGTAGATCTGTTGGCCGGAGCGAACGGGGGTGCTGATGACTTTCGTTTTCACCGCAGCAGGAATGGCGGCGACGGGTTCGACTACCCGACGTTGTGCTTTACCCTCGCTCAGAAGGGGAAGCCCCGCCTGCGCAATGGTTTTCTTTAATGCGTCGTCGGTACATCCGCTGACGCCAACAACATGCAGGCCGGTTGACGAAATGGCCTGCTGCAATTTTATCCAGTCGGTTTCCGCTGTTAATGCAGCAACATTAATGACAACGGGGGCATTTTTCAGGAAAGCAGGCGCTTGCTCTATTTTTTCCTGTAGTGCCTGGTAAATTACCTCGGGTTGGGAATCATGCAAATGAACAACCGATAAGGTAAAGCTGCTGCCTTTTAGCTCTATTGGCGTTTGTGACATCTATCCTGACTCAGTTTCAGCATCTTTTAATCCCTAGAGTAACATTTAAGGCATGATATTCCAGAGCGCTGTAAGCATGTTATAGTCACAATTATATACAGGCAAGATGGCATTCCCATCAAATAGAGTAAAAAAAATGTTTTGTGTGATCTATCGAAGTGCTAAACGCGATCAGACCTATCTTTATGTTGAAAAAAAAGACGATTTCTCACGTGTGCCGGAAGAATTAATGAAAAGTTTCGGCGCGCCGCAGTTAGCCATGGTTTTACCGCTGGATGGGCGTAAAAAACTGGCGAATGCCGATATAGAAAAAGTGAAACTTGCGCTACAGGAACAGGGCTTTTATCTGCAAGTTCCTCCACCGGTCGAGAGCTTATTAAACACGCCGGTATAAGTGTAAAAAAATAATACCAAGACGTACTTTCAGATAAAGCCGCAAACATAATTTAGCGTGGAATATCTCAGCCGTTTGCAGGATATTCCGCGCGATAAATATTCACTTTTTGAGTTTTACCTCGCCACAATTTAATTGTTTCCCTTTTGGATGGGATAGGGCTTCGTTTCTCCCTCATAGGCTCCCCAGCCTCGCTCACCTGAAATCTGTTGGGGTAACCCCCGCTGCGATGATATAACGATGGTTTTGCACCATCGTGTTTTTATATAGCTGTTTTCATTTTGGGCAGGGTTCTGCGCCACGAAAGCAGCGATAATCCAACAGACAGGGCAGGAGAATACCCATGTATCAACACAGAGACTGGCAGGGCGCGCTGCTTGATTTCCCCGTAAATAAAGTCGTTTGCGTCGGGAGCAACTACTCAGAACACATCAAAGAAATGGGCAGTGCGACCCCGAGCGAGCCTGTTTTATTCATCAAGCCTGAAACCGCACTGTGTGACTTACGCCAGCCCGTTGCCATCCCTAAAAATCTGGGTTCGGTTCACCACGAAGTTGAACTGGCCGTGCTGATCGGTACGCCGTTAAAGCAGGCGAATGAAGAACGCGTCGCCCGAGCGATTGCGGGTTATGGTGTGGCACTGGATCTGACGCTGCGTGATTTGCAGTCCGATTTCAAAAAAGCGGGTCAGCCGTGGGAAAAAGCCAAAGCGTTTGACGGTTCCTGCCCGATCTCCGGTTTTATTCCGGTTGCCGAGTTTGGCGATCCGCAGCAAACCGATCTGGGTGTAAAAGTGAATGATGAAGTGCGCCAGCAGGGTAACACGCGTGATATGATTACGCCGATTCTGCCGCTGATTGCTTACATGAGCCGTTTCTTTACGCTGCGCGCGGGCGATATTATTTTAACGGGTACGCCAAAAGGGGTCGGACCGATCCTGTCTGGCGATATGCTGACGATTACGGTCAATGACCGGACGTTAAGCACGCGTATTATCTAACGCTCCCCTGGCTGCCCGTGTTGAAGACGGGCAGCACATTTCCCCGCCGCGCCCGCCAGAATCACGCATCTTTATTTACAACGCTATCGATTTAACAACTAAGATAACTGGAAGAGACATGACTGAACGCCCTTTTTGGCAGCAAAAAACGTTGTCTGAGATGTCTGACGATGAATGGGAGTCGCTGTGCGATGGCTGCGGTCAGTGCTGTTTGCATAAACTGATTGATGAGGATACAGAGGAAATCTACTTTACCAACGTCGCCTGTAATCAACTGAATATTAAAAGCTGTCAGTGCCGTAACTATGAGAAACGCTTCGAGTACGAGCCGGACTGCATCAAACTGACACGCGAAAATCTGCTGACGTTTAACTGGCTACCCGCGACCTGTGCTTATCGTCTAATTCATGAGCGTGAAGATTTACCGCAGTGGCACCCGCTGGTCTGCGGTACTAAAACGGCGATGCATCGCGAGCGTATCTCCGTGCGCCATATCGCCGTGCGTGAGAGTGAGGTGGTGGACTGGCAGGATCATATTTTAAACAAGCCCGATTGGGCGCGATAGCGTCTGTTCGGCGCTATGCTGTTATCTGGTTAAAACAAGCAGCCCCTCAATCTGAATCACTCAGAAGAGGGGTTTTTTATCGGAGCGATAATCAGCGTTCATTCGTCATCCTATCTGCTTTTTGCCTGTCACTTCACATTTCTCTTTTTCATTGTGCGAATCATGCTGTCACCTCCGGCACAAATCGTGACGTGTTGTATAATTTTAAAGCAGTTAAACCAGAAGGAGGGAGAGTATGTGATTAACTTTGAGAAAATCATTCTTGAGTACAGCGAGCAGTACACCGATTTTGCTGCCTCCACCATTGCTTTTATGGAAAGTCAGGAAAAAAAGATCGACGCAGATGAAATATCACGAAGAATCTCGCAGGAAAAAAGACCTTTTTTTAACGAAAGATTAGGTCATTATCGCGATATCTACCGACCACAGCAGTGAGGGGTAGCACAAGCCTGTGAAGCGTAGAAACAGTTACCAGAAGCCCGACTATTGTCGGGCTTTTCGGCCTGTTCTTAACAGATGATGGATTAACGGCTAAAGAGGTCGCGACGCTTAGGGCGGAAAGGCTGAGCGATCAAGACCAGCACGGCAATCAACAGATAAGCGGCGAAGATGCCAAGCAGCCATTGTGGCATTTCCATGGAAAGGAATTCCCACTGACGTACTGAGCAATCACCTGTCGCATTGAAAATGGCCGGAAGCCATTTGTCCAAAGGCAACCATGACGGGAAGCTGACAAAGAAATCACAGGTGGTAAACGGCGACGGATTTAACAAAATATCCGTGTGTTTCCATGCCAGTCGGACCCCTTCGTAAGAACTGTATATCCATAGCGCGATGGCTGGGTAACGCAACGCCGTTGATGGCGCGATGGCACCAACAATACCCGCCGCGAACACGCCCCACAGCGCACAGCGCTGATAGATACACAGCACGCACGGTTTTAATAACATCACATGCTGAAAATAGAGCGCGGTCAATTCCAACGCTAAAGCAGTAAACGCCAGCAGCAGCCACGCACCACGCCCGCGTGAGCAACGATTAAGAAATCGCAACATAAAAATATTCCATGCTAAACATGATTAAAGCAGCAGTGTAAACCGTTCTGGCTTCACTGCCATCATTTCACTGTGCAAAACGTAACGATATGTTTATTTGATGCTTTTTCTGTCATTTTACGGCGGCGAAAATCGTATTGATAACATCATCAAGACGGAAATTGTCGCTGCCGCGATTACTATACACGATCGTGATTATGAGTGACTGCCCGATATGGTCAAATCTGGCAAAGAAATCCAGTGATTATTCATCAAAAAGTCAGTAAACGGCACTAGCGTAAACTCAATACAAAACAACCCGACCAGCGTCATCACAATCGTGTAAGGCAGTGCCATGATCACCATACGTCCGTAAGACAGGCGGATAAGCGGAGCCAGCGCTGAGGTCAGCAGGAACAGAAACGCGGCTTGCCCATTCGGTGTGGCGACAGAAGGCAGGTTGGTGCCGGTATTGATCGCGACAGCGAGCAGCTCGAACTGAGAATATGAGATCTGACCGTTCTGATATGCGTTGCGCGCCTCGTTGATATACACCGAGCCAACAAAGACGTTATCCGATATCGACGAGAGCAGGCCATTGAACAGATAAAACTGTGTCAGTTGGGCGCTATCAGAAGATTGCAGGACGTAATGGATAATCGGTGAGAACAGGTGCTGATCGATAATGACGGCGACGATGGCAAAGAAGACCGTCAGCAGTGCAGTAAACGGCATGGCATCCTGAAACGCTTTACCGATCGCATGTTCTTCGGTCACGCCACAGAACGTTGTGGCCATAATAATCACAGAGAGGCCAATCAACCCAACTTCGGCCAGATGAAACGCCAGTGCGATGATGAGCCAGATGCCAATCACCGCCTGCACGAGCAAACGCACTTTATCCTGCGGCGTGCGCTTTTCTGTCATGTCCCGATCGTAATCCTCAAGCACGCGGCGCACGTTGTCTGGCAGATTTGCCCCATAGCCAAACAGCTTGAAACGTTCAACCAGCACACAGGTAATGGTGCCGCAAATAAGGACGGGAACGGTCACGGGTGACATACGCAGGAAGAAACTGACGAAATCCCAGCCTGCGCTTTTCGCGATAATCAGGTTTTGAGGCTCACCAACCATCGTCATCACGCCGCCGAGAGCCGTACCGACGCCTGCGTGCATCATCAGACTGCGCAGGAATGCACGAAATTGCTCCAGCGTACGACGATGCTCCTCGCTGCTTAGCGCGCTGTCATCGCTGATATCAGCCTCGTCTCCACCCTGTTGAGAAGCAAAGCGGTGGTAAATACCATAAAACCCGATCGCGACGCTGATAACAACGGCGATCACGGTCAGCGCGTCAAGGAACGCGGAAAGAAAGGCCGCAGCGATACAGAAAGCAAGCGAGAGTAGCGTCTTGGAATGAATGCGCAACAGCAGTTTGGTAAACACAAAGAGCAGCAGTTGCTTCATGAAGTAGATGCCTGCCACCATAAACACCAGCAGCATGAGGACTTCAATATTCCCCGTGACTTCATGCCACACCTGCTGTGGGCTGGTCATACCGATGAGGATGGCCTGTAGTGCCAGCAGGCCGCCGGGCTGTAGCGGGTAACATTTCAGCGCCATGCCTAGCGTAAAAATAAACTCCACGACGAGTAACCAACCGGCCCAAAACGGGCTGACAAAATAGAACAGCAGCGGATTAATCAGCAAGAAGCAAAAAATAGTTAATTTGTACCAGTCTGGCGCGTATCCCAGAAAATTTTTTAACAGCGCGCGGTGAAGGGGCATGCCGATCATAATGGAAGAGGAATCCTTATTCGTTAGAATAGTTTGATGGTTTTTATCATATCGTAAAAACTTTACAAACGGGCAGAAGTCTACCGTTTTACGCCGCGAGAGGGCGGTTTGCAGTCACAATTTTTCATTGAAATGGTTCGGTGCCCGAGTGCGGCGCTATATCATGATTCTTTCGTCTGGTATTATGACTTGGCTTTTTTAGGCAATCACCGCTACGGATTATCAAACACATGGTTATAAAGGCGCAAAGTCCGGCTGGATTCGCGGAAGAATATATCATCGAAAGTATATGGAATAACCGCTTTCCTCCTGGCTCTATTTTGCCCGCGGAAAGAGAGCTTTCCGAACTGATTGGCGTAACCCGTACTACCCTGCGTGAAGTCCTTCAGCGCCTGGCTCGCGATGGCTGGCTGACCATACAGCACGGGAAACCCACAAAAATTAACAACTTTTGGGAAACCTCCGGGCTCAATATTCTGGAAACGCTGGCGCGACTCGATCACGATAGCGTGCCGCAACTGATCGATAACCTGCTGGCCGTGCGCACCAACATCGCTGCCATTTTTATTCGGACGGCGTTACGCCATAACCCGGAGAAAGTGCGTGATGTATTAACTCAGGCAAGCGCGGTAGACGATAGCGCAGAATCTTTTGCGCAGCTTGACTACAACGTGTTCCGTGGCCTAGCTTTTGCCTCTGGCAATCCGATTTATGGTCTGATCCTGAACGGCCTGAAAGGGCTGTATATTCGCGTAGGGCGTTACTATTTCTCCAATCCGGAAGCCCGCAAACTGGCGGTGAATTTTTACGGTCGGTTGGAAACGTTGCGCAGCGAAGAGCTCTACGATCAGGTGATGGATGTCGTCAGGCATTACGGTAAAGAAAGTGGGGCGATCTGGCACAGTATGCAGAGCGCGATCCCACGGGACATCGCGGAAGTACGCCGCTAAGACTCGTACCGATGCGTCATTGTGAAATATGAAAAGGGGATTCAGGTTGCTGCCTGAATCCCCTTTTTCTTGCGTTGTATCGCTGACCTGTGAATCGAGTTTCGTTATGTGGCTGCCGTCCCGTTACGCGGCGGACAGCGTTCAATCAGCTCAATGCTGCCATCCGTATTCGCCTGCTCCAGATAGACGTCAAATCCCCACAGGCGGTGGACGTGCTTTAACACTTCCTGACTACTTTTATCCAGCGGTGCGCGATTATGCGGAACATAGCGCAGCGTCAGCGCCCGATTACCGCGTAAATCCACGTTCCAGACCTGAATGTTCGGTTCCAGATGGCTCAGGTTGTACTGGGCGGAGAGTTCCTGCCGGATCAAACGATAGCCTTCTTCGTCGTGAATCGCGGCAATTTCCAAATAATTATTGCGATCGTCGTCCAGAACCGTAAACAGCCGGAAATCACGCATCAATTTAGGCGACAGGAACTGGCTGATGAAACTCTCGTCCTTGAAGTTCTGCATCGCAAAATGCAGCGTATCAAGCCAGTCTTTGCCCGCGATATCGGGGAACCAGTAGCGATCTTCGTCGGTCGGTGACTGACAAATACGTTTGATATCCTGAAACATCGCGAAGCCCAGCGCATACGGATTAATCCCGTTGTAATAAGGACTATTGTACGGCGGCTGATAGATCACGTTGGTATGACTGTGCAGGAACTCCATCATGAAGCGCTCGGTGACCCGACCTTCATCATAGAGATGGTTCAGAATGGTGTAGTGCCAGAACGTCGCCCAGCCTTCATTCATCACCTGAGTCTGCTTCTGCGGATAAAAATACTGGCTGACTTTTCGCACGATACGCAGAACCTCACGCTGCCAGGGCTCCAGCAGTGGCGCGTTTTTCTCCATAAAATAGAGCAGATTTTCCTGCGGTTCTTGCGGAAAACGTCGGGCTTGCTCTGGGGCGGCACCTTGTTCGCGACGCGGTAAGGTTTTCCAGAGATCGTTAACCTGGCTTTGCAGGTAGGCCTCACGGCTTTTCTGCCGGGACTTTTCCTCTTCGAGCGAAATCTTCTGTGGGCGCTTATAGCGGTCAACGCCGTAATTCATGAGCGCATGGCAGGAATCTAGCAGGCGCTCCACTTCGTCCACGCCATAACGCTCTTCGCATTGCGCGATATACTGTCGGGCAAACAGCAGGTAATCGACGATGGAACTGGCGTCGGTCCAACTGCGGAACAGGTAGTTGCCTTTGAAGAACGAGTTGTGCCCGTAGCAGGCATGCGCCATCACCAGCGCCTGCATCGGCAGCGTGTTCTCTTCCATCAAATACGCGATACAGGGATCGGAGTTAATGACGATTTCGTACGCCAGCCCCTGCTGCCCGTGTTTGTAGCGCTGTTCGGTTTCGATAAATTTCTTCCCGAACGACCAGTGGGCATAGTTGATCGGCATGCCTATACTGGAGTAGGCGTCCATCATTTGTTCTGAAGTGATGACTTCAATCTGATGAGGGTAGGTTGCCAGACGATACAGCTTCGCCACCCGATCAATCTCATCAAGGTAAACCTGCAATAACTCAAACGTCCAGTCCGGTCCATCACTCAGGCGAAGTGTTTTTTTTACCTGATTATCCGTCGATATAGCCATCAGCGCGCCCCCTAACATAGCAAGTCTGTACGTGAGATCTCGTTTACTGCCTTCCCGCTGGCTCCTGTCAAAAAATCATCGTTGTTCATTTAGTTATAGCTGAGCTTTGGAAACGCGGCAATTGACGAATTGAGCGTATTTGATGGAGAAAGGTCGCTGAGGGGATAAAAAAGAAACCGGTCTTACGCTGTCGATTGATAGGGAAATGCGCTCCCCGGAGAGAGCGCGAAATGCCGCCTGAACTAGCGGTGTTGATACCGTTTTAACAGCGCCTGAATATCGTTGAGGCGGGAAACGGCAATGGTAGACAGCTTCTCTTTAGAAACGTTGCGATCGAGCGAGATGCAATCCTTCCACAGAGAGCGTCCGGCAATCACGCCAGAGGCACCATTTTTCAACGCGCTCTCTACCTGAGGGAGAAACGTCGCGTGATCGACGCCGGCAGACAGGACGGCCCAGGGAATATCACCGCAGAGTGCAGTCACGCGTGCACAGGCTTCATCCGATCCAGGGTAAGGGATTTTTAAGACCTTTGCGCCCTGGTCGATACAGGCCTGACAGCCTGCGGGAATGAGTTCGGGCAGGAGGCGGGTATAGGTTTCGCGAGATTCATTTTCCAGAGGATAGGTCAGGAATTCGACGACGAGCAGTAAATCTTCCTGCGCAAAATCCTGAATCACGGTACGGAGTGTGGCAAGGTTCTGGGTATTGGCGTCTGGTCTATCCGGGCGAAGGTAGATCATGATTTTTCCGCCGGTGGCACCCCATTCACGCACTTTACGTGCCGTTACGCCTTCAACCATCGTGGAGATGCGGTAGCCTTCTGGCGTTGTTTCCCACCCTGACGCGTCAAGCCCGATGAGCAGGCCCGTATCGCGGGGCAGAATGTCTTCGTCTATCAGGCCCGGTATGGCGCAGATCGGATCAACCAGCACACAGCCTGCCTCTGCCGCCAGATAGCGAGTGATGTCATATTTTGTTTTTCCTAATGTTTCATTGGTAATCGCTGCCTGTGCTTCTGATGTCGGTGCCAATAATGTTCGCATACCGCCACGTTGATCGCAGGCAATAACCATCATAGCGCCTGTTGCGTTACAAATTAATTGATACCCTCGGTGTTCAGCTGTTGTCATGGTGTTCATAATAATTACCCTCATAAAAAGTAATATAAATAAGCGATTAATCCAGGTGTGTTTTGATCCATTGAATTAATTCCTGATGATTAATTTCCTTATCCTGATCAACCGTGTAACACTTTCCAATACACATCGGTTTCGCCTGATGTGCGAGTGAAATTAATTCCGGGAGATACTCGTTGCCGGGATGGCCTTTTATTCTTTCATTAACTCTGGCTTGATATCGCGCCGCTACCCGATCGGATGAGATGGCATTCCATATTTCAAGCGTGTGGTGGATGTCACACGAAGCCAGGTAGTCCTGTAATACGGCTCTCTCGCGAAATCCAAACCAGGCATCGAGAATCAAAATGCTATTTTTAGGCGCTTGTCTAACAATATTAAACATGGCCTGATAGGCGGCATATCCCAGTTTTCTGTTTAACGTTCTATCAATGGCATCGCAGAACTGCATCATGAACGGTTCTTTTATTTCATCAAGGCTTAATCGTGGGAAGCTCAATTCATCCGCAATAATACGAGCTACCGTGCTTTTCCCTGATGCGGGAATACCATTTACTAAAATAAGCTTTTTCATAATACTCCGACAATATCATCTGCCGTAGTGGCATTTCGAATACGAGAGAGCATGTCGTCCTTTTCCAATAGATTGATGATTGAGGCAATACCTTCTGTAATATGCGCATCGCTGTTAATGCCGCCGAACATAATTAAAATGTCCACCGGCTCACTGCCCTGAATAGAGAGCGGTGTCTGGAGCGTCAGTAAACTAAAACAATTCTCCTGAACTCCACACTCGGGGCGCGCATGGGGAATAGCGATACCTTCATCAAAAACATAATAAGGCCCGTATTCCTTCGTGCTTTCTATCACCGCGATGGGATAGTGCTTTGTGATACATCCTGCGCGAATTAACGGTTGTGCGGCGCAATAAATAGCCTCTTCCCATGTCTCACATATTACGCCGAGTTGAATGCAATCATGCTGCAAAAGGAAATTTTTTATGCTCATAAATCCTCATATATTTTTCCGAATGGTATTTCTTAGTTCATCTATCTGAATAAAAATACGATCAACGCGATCCCGATAGTCAGGATGCGCAGAAAATAACTGAATGGCCTGGTTGTATTTAATCATTAGCGCTTTTTGCGTTTCACTATGGGCCGGATCCTGAACTAAACGAGACTCAAGCTCCGCTAATTCTTCCTCAATTTCCCTGATGCGATTGTCATCCTTATTATCGCGCGGGCCGGAAGCGGGGCCCGGGGATAAAAAGCGTTTGAGTAGAGAAAACATAGTGACTCCTTAAGCTATTTGCATCATGACGGCAGGCCAATACGCTATTGCGATAGTTTACGATTCGCAATAAAGGCAATGAAGGCAACGAACGCGACAAAGGCGGCGACAAATAACCAGTCTTGCTGGAAGGCATGTCCTAATATCAGGCCAGTGCCGATGACATCGGAATCACTGAAGGTGACGCCGGTAAATCCGAAGACTTCCAGTAATGGCACCAGAATGGCGGGCAATAAGGTAATGAAAAGACCATGAACCACGCCGCCGATGACTGCGCCACGCCGTCCTCCCATGGCGTTACCGAAAATACCCGCTGTCCCGCCCGCAAAGAAGTTGGTCAATAAACCTGGCAAAATCATCGCTAGCCCAAACATCGGGAAGATCAGCATTCCCAGAATGGAACCGACGGTGGTGGCGAGGAAGCCAACAATCACGGCGTTGGGCGCATAAGGGAAGAGCACCGGGCAATCTAACGCGGGTTTGGCGTTAGGAACCAGCCGCATGGCGATACCTCGAAATGCGGGAACCAGCTCATTAAGCAGCAGACGGACACCGCTGTAGAGAACGAAAACGCCTGCGACAAACTGCATGGACTGCATGAAGGAATACATCAGATAGTTGACGCCGTTAGCGTACTGCGCGATGTAGGTCGGTCCCGCTGCCACGGCAGGGATGAGGTACATCGGCACCATGACGACGGCCATCGACAGGTAGGTATCCTGCAGGAATTTGAAATTATCAGGCAGCGTTAAATCTTCCGTGGATTTGGAGTTTTTACCGACTAACCGCGCGACGGCGGCCTGCACCAGATACCCGATGGTACAAAAATGCCCCAGTGCAACATCATCGGAATTCGTAATTTTACGGACAATCGGCTGCGCCAGCGCAGGCATCAGCACGGCCATAATACCGCCAAATATGCCTCCGGTTAGGATCAGCGTCGCGCCGGTCAGGCCAGATTTATAGCCGATCACGGTACCGATGGTTGCCATCCACAGCAGGGCCTGTCCCGTTAGGAAGATATATTTAAAGGGAGTAATGCGTGCAATAAGGATGTTGACGGCAAAGATCACCATGAGTGTCAACGCGACTTCTGACCCAAGTTCGCGGTTTGCCAACCCGGCGATGGCGGCGACATCGGTGATGTAGCCTTTCATGCCAAAGCCTTGGGTAAATATGTTGTTCAGATAAGTCAGGGTATCAACGATGATGTTAATCCCTGCCATCATGATGAGGAAACCCAGCAGTGTCTTGAAGGTTCCCTCTGCAATTTTTCCTACTGACTTCTTCTGCAAAATCAACCCGATCATGGCGATCAGCGCGATTAGTATGGATGCCTGGCCTAATAAATCTTTCACAATGAAATTGATAACGGTGTTCATTTTTCACCTCATGCTATTGATGAGCCTGGATATAAGTTAAAATTTTTTCTTCTATTTCATCTTTATCAGTCAATTTATTAAGAATAATGACTCTTTTTTTCTCATCTTCGCTGGCATCGCTATTCAGAATGTCAGCAAATATCTTCTGGGTTAGGATGACGTCATAATTGAAGGCTGAGGCCTCTGAAATCGTGGTGTGATTTATTTCTGCATCAATACCTAATTTTTTTAGTACGGATTTGGCTGTCATTTCAATAGCGAAACTGGAACCTAATCCACAACCGCAAACGCAAAGTACTTTCAACATAATCATGGCCTCATATAAGGTGATGGGCTTTCGCGAGCTTATAAAAGTGACTTTCGACATCAACCAAACGTCGTTCGGAATCCTCCAGGTCGATAGGAATAGCCTTGTTGTTATTATTGATAATGATAATTTTATTGGTTAGTCCGGCGTTAATACACCGAACCACTTCTTCTGCTAATAGGGTGCCCTGAATAATTTCTTCCCCGGTGGGCGCGCCATTTCGTAAACCATATCCCAAAATGGTTTTTCGGATACGGATGCCAATCTTATGCTCTAGTTTCTTGATAATGGTATCGATAGCGCCCTGAAAGCCAGGAGTATACTCATGGGTATAGCCTTCAGAGCATAAAATGATCACGCTGTTTTGTTCTGCGATTTTATCCCGAATGCATTGTGATAATTTATCAATATCCCACGGTGATTCTGGAATGAGTGCGATATCTGCATTGCTCTTTAATGCCGCCTGCAAGGTTAATTCGCCACAATATCCACCGAGTAATTCAATCATGAACACCCGGCCTTGTAACCCGCGGCCTGTATTTCGCAATTTTTCTACTTCACTCATTACTTGCTCGCAGGCGGTAGAAAAACCAATCGTATAGCTATTCCCTGAAATGTCATTATCAATCGTCATGCCTACGCCATAGCAATGAACGCCATAGTGACTGAGTTTTTTTAAAAATTGGAATGAGCCATCTCCGCCAGCCATAATGAGCGCATCGAGTTTTTGTTTTTGAATGTTTTTGACGATTTGTTCATAGTCTGTTTTTCTACATTTTCCGGTTTTTCTCCCTGAAGTAATCAGGGGCATTGCCGAGAGGGAATAATCCACTAAATCGCGGCGAGTGAGGACTTTACAGCAGTTATCGATAAGGCCATTAATTCCCCCATCGAAAATGACGATGTCAGAGGCAGTCATTCTATTCACCTGAAAGATGAAGTTATTTATTCCGCTAACGTCGCCGCCGCTAATGACTAATCCAATTTTCATCGTCGCCCTCTGGAAATATGAATAACCACCGTGTGAACACAATGTTATTAAACTGATAAGGCGTTTTTTTGATGAAT
This sequence comes from Pectobacterium sp. HCp5_1, assembly GCF_032905925.1. Lineage (NCBI taxonomy): Bacteria > Pseudomonadati > Pseudomonadota > Gammaproteobacteria > Enterobacterales > Pectobacteriaceae > Pectobacterium > Pectobacterium sp. HCp5_1. The sequence goes on along the minus strand of NZ_JAUMIO010000021.1, from coordinate 7,203 downwards.
GTCGCAAATTTGTATTTAATTACGGGGCTAAGTGTCTTGACAGTGATGTTGATTATTCGATTGCTGTGATGATTATCACGATTTAAAAATAAGCAATCTAACTAACTTATTAATTAACCTGGACTTTAACATTTCCCCATTTTTTACTTTTATTAGGCTTTTCAGCTAAAAAACGAATACGTATTTTGTGAATGATTTCACAGTTATTTCGTTACGATCCCAACGTAGAAGCAACGGATCGAAGAGATAACAATAGATAAATGTTATCGTCGAGATTGGTGACAATTCCTTCCCAAATGCTAGAGTAGTCTTCAGTTTTACCTTTTAACTAGTGTTTTATTCCACTAAATAAGCATTTTTCCAGTAGATTAGACGGTCTTTAACGGAGAGAAAGGGAGAGCGGTAGCATGCGGGTTGTGATTCTGGGAAGTGGCGTCGTTGGCGTAAGTACCGCCTGGTATCTTGCGCAGGCAGGGCATGATGTTACCGTGATCGACAGGCAGCCGGAGCCCGCGTTGGAAACCAGCGCCGGAAATGCCGGACAGATTTCCCCCGGCTATGCCGCGCCTTGGGCTGCGCTGGGAATACCGCTGAAAGCGATAAAGTGGATGTTTCAGCGTCATGCTCCGTTGGCCATCCGGCCGGACTTCACGGCAGCACAGCTATGCTGGATGTGGCAAATGTTGCTCAACTGCGACGCGCGCCACTATAAAACGAATAAAGCGCGGATGGTGCGGCTGGCGGAATACAGCCGCGACTGTTTACAAGCGCTGCGGCGAGATACCGGTATCGAGTACGAAGGGCGCCAAGGCGGAACGCTGCAACTGTTCCGCACTGAGCAGCAGTATGAAAACGCGACACGCGATATCGCCGTGCTGGAAGAGGCTGGCGTACCGTATCAACTGCTGACGCGTCATGAGCTGGCCTCGGTGGAACCTGCGCTGGCGCATGTGGCGGGAAAGCTGACCGGCGGGCTGCGTTTACCGCATGATGAGACGGGCGACTGCCAGCTGTTCACTCGCCAACTGGCGGCGATGGCTGCCGATGCAGGCGTCACCTTTAAGCTGGGGCGTAACGTTCGCCAGTTGCGGGTAGAAGGGCAAAGCGTGACGGGCGTCCAGTGCGACGATGAAATGATCGTGGCAGATGCCTATGTGATGGCGTGCGGCTCCTATTCCACCGGATTACTGCGTCAGTGGTTTGATATTCCGGTTTATCCGCTGAAAGGCTATTCACTGACGATTCCGCTGGCGGATGACGCTTTTGCACCGGTTTCTACCGTACTGGATGAAACCTATAAAATAGCGATTACTCGCTTTGATCGTCGCATTCGCGTCGGAGGCATGGCAGAGGTCGTGGGTTTTAACACCGAGCTGAATCCCAAGCGCCGTGAAACGTTGGAAATGGTGGTGCGCGATCTCTATCCTCACTGCGGCCCGATTGAGCAAGCAACCTTCTGGACGGGATTACGTCCGATGACGCCAGACGGCACGCCGCTGGTAGGGCGCTCACCGCTAAAAAATCTGTACCTGAATACGGGGCATGGCACGTTGGGCTGGACGATGGCCTGTGGATCGGGGAAATTGCTGGCGGATATTCTGTCGAACAAATCACCGGAGATTGAGTCCGATGATTTGTCCGTGGAAAGGTATGCTCGTTAGTTTTGAACTCTTATCTTTGAACTACGTTCGGGGCAGCGATGTAATGCTGCTCTTATGGTGCCGCGTAAGCAGGCGGGCGCGTATCGCCAGCAGAGCGGCACAGAGCATGACCAGCGCCAGTGATACTTTTGACGGCAGAGGAATCGCCATAGCAATCAGGCCCAGCGCCGCGCCGCCCGCCATCTGCACAAATCCTACCATCGCCGACGCAATCCCCGCCTCATTGGAATAAGGCTCCAGCGCATAGCTGGTGGACGGCCCGATCAAAAATGCCAGACCAGCACAGGCCAGCGCGACAGGCAGCATGTAGGTTGGCCAGGTGTTTTGTATCGCTTCGGGTAAGAGAACGACGCCGCTAAGCAGCGAAAGAAATCCAGCCCCCATCAGCAGGCTACCGATAGCCAGGCAGCGCGGTCGGCCGACTTTGCGGATAATGCGATTTGCAAAGAAGCTGACCAGCATGATCCAAAAACCGTTTACGCCAAAGGCAATGGAAAACTCAAGCGGCGTGAGCCGGGCCTCATTCATCAACACCACGGGAGAGAAGGTGACATAGGTCAATGCCATCCCCATGGCACCCGCGTTGACTGAGGCGAATCCCAGAAACTGGCGATCGGATAACAGACGTGCGTATTGGCGCAGCGGCAAGCCGTGTACGGGCAGCGTTGAGTCCGGGCGCGTTTCAGGGAGGAAGCGGATGACGAGTGCCAGTACCAGAATGCTGTAGCCCGCGAGGAACCAGAAGGGAGCACGCCAGCCTAAGGCTTCGGCCAACAGCCCGCCTAATAGCGGAGCCAGCGCCGGCACAATGTTCAGCGTGCCGTTAAGAAAACCATAGGTTCTGGCGGCATCGTCGCCGTTCAGCTTGTCACGCACGCTGCTGAAAATGGCGACGGCGGTACAACAGACGGCCAGCCCCTGAAAAAGACGTGAGAGAACGAATAGCGTGGCGCTGGTGGCTAGCGCGGCCATGATCGCACCGATGAGGTAGATAATCACGCCAGCCAGCGCCATAGGGCGTCGACCGTATTTATCGACCAGCGGCCCTGCTAGCAGTTGGCCTAAACCCATGATCAGAATAAACAGTGCGACGGTGGATTGAATCAGCGATTCAGGGCTGTTCAGTGCCACGGCGATGGCGGGAATAAGCGGTAAATAGATGTCGATGCCCAGAGGGCCGAGTAGAACCAGAGTCAGTAAAATCAGAACAAATCGTTGCATAACAAAAACAGAAATCTATGTTTTATGGGTTCGACAGGGTAATGCGCACACTGGCGGAAAGAAAGCGTTATCTTTGTGACAATGTCACGATGATGTGAAGGGAAATAGCGTGGCGAGGTTGTATTAAGGCGCTAATCAACAGGGCGGAGCAGAGATTTTCCGCCCTTTAGTCAAACGTGCTTAATCCACTCAGGCCGTTTCAATGCGGGGATAAAAATCGTGATTCTCCCTCTGCATACGTTCATAGACCTTACGCAATACGTTATTGGCATCAGCCCGGAAATCCCTATCGTGCCCTATCAGTTGTGAAGCCGTATTCCAGCGACGGGAAAATGCATCGTAGTCTGCGGCAATGGTTTGCATTTCATTCTGATAATGCTTACTCATCTTCGTTAGCTGCGCGTCACCGCTGCGCTGAAGCGAAGGGTAAAGCACGCGATCTTCTGCGGAAAGGTGCAGCTTGATGGTTGAACTCATGGCGACGATGGCGCGGGCGATGTCAGTGGCGTTCTCCGTCACGCCTTCTCGTGATAGCCGACGCAGGGTATCAATGCTTTCGAGTATTTCGTTGTGCTGGTGTTTGAATTTATCAATGTTCATAAGCGATTCTCTGTGCAGGTATAATGCTATTTATAACACATGTATTTTAAATGCATGTTTATAGAAAAATACCCAGAGAGAGAAAATCAGCCAGCTAACGATTAATCATTAACAGATAACTGGCTGATTGAGAGGAGGGTCAATGCCCTACCGTTTGTTTACGGAAGAGTTCACGGAAGACAGGGTAGATATCATCCTGATCGCGGATATGCTGCATGGCGAAATTGTCGAACGTATCGCGCAGCGTTTCATATTCGCGCCAGAGCGTCTGGTGTGAACGCCGGGTGATTTCAATATAGCTATAGTAACGCACCATCGGCAGAAGCTGATTTGCCAGAATCTGGTGACACAGTGGTGAGTCATCAGCCCAGTTATCGCCATCCGACGCCTGTGCCGCATAGATGTTCCACTGTGACGGATCGTAACGCTCGCGAACCACTTCCTCCATCAGCTTTAATGCACTGGAGACAATGGTGCCGCCGGTTTCCTGAGAGTAGAAGAACTCCTGTTCATCAACCTCTTTCGCCTGCGTATGGTGGCGAATGTAGACGACGTCGACGTTTTTATAATTTCGACTGAGGAACAGATACAGCAGAATATAAAAGCGCTTCGCCATGTCTTTCGTCGCCTGATCCATCGAACCGGATACGTCCATCAAACAGAACATCACCGCCTGGCTCGACGGTTCGGCCCGACGCTCGTAGTTTCTGTAGCGCAGGTCAAACGTATCGATAAATGGCACGCGGGCGATTTTCTGGCGCAGTTCGTTAATTTCCTGCCGCAGCCGTTCCTCTTCCAGCAATTGTGCAGGTTCGGTATGCGCCAGCTGTTCCAGCGTCTCTTCCAGTTCATGCAACGTGCGCCGTTTACCCGCTGTCATCGCCATACGGCGTGCCAGCGAGTTTTGCAGCGAACGTACCACGCTGATATTGGCAGGAACGCCGTTAGCGGTGTACCCAGCGCGGTGCGTTTTGTACTCGGTCATCTGCCGATGCTGGGTCTTCTTCAGATTCGGCAGCGCCAGATCTTCAAACAGCAGGTCCAGATATTCGTCTTTGGAGATCTGAAAGACAAATTCATCTTCGCCTTCACCATCTTTACTGGCATCCCCCTGACCGGAACCACCGCCGCCACCTCCTTGTGGCCGCTCGATTTTGTCGTTCTGTACAAAGTGATCGTTGCCCGGGTGGACGCGGTGGCGACGTCCTCCACGGCCTTGATGGAACATCGGTTCGTTGATGTCTGCATTGGGGATTGATACTGACTCCCCGCTTTCGATGTCGGTCACCGAACGCTTATTAATGGCCTCGGAAATCGACTGTTTTATTTGCGACTTATAGCGGCGCAGAAAGCGTTGGCGGTTCACCGTGCTTTTGTTTTTGCCGTTCAGTCGTCGGTCAATAAAATAGGCCATGTTTCCCCCAAACGCTGTTGCCAGCATCGTGCGTCATTATGATGACTTCCTCACCCGCAGATACCATTCGCACAGCAAACGAACCTGTTTCCGAGTGTAGCCTTTCTCCATCATGCGATCGACGAAGTCATCATGTTTTTTCTGTTCATCCGTTGAGGTTTTGGTATTAAACGAAATCACAGGCAGCAGCTCTTCCGTATTGGAGAACATCTTCTTCTCAATGACCGTACGCAGCTTCTCGTAACTGGTCCAGTTTGGATTCCGGCCACTATTGTTGGCACGGGCGCGCAGGACAAAGTTGACGATCTCGTTACGGAAGTCTTTAGGGTTGCTGATGCCCGCAGGCTTCTCGATCTTTTCCAGCTCGGCGTTTAACGATTCGCGGTCAAACAGCTGGCCAGTATCTGGGTCACGGTACTCCTGATCCTGAATCCAGAAATCCGCATAGGTAACATAACGGTCAAAAATGTTCTGGCCGTATTCGGAATAGGATTCGAGATAGGCGGTCTGGATCTCTTTACCGATAAACTCGGCGTATTTCGGTGTCAGATAGCCTTTCAGGTGCTCTAAATACTTCTCTGCCAGCTCCTGCGGGAACTGTTCGCGCTCGATCTGCTGCTCCAGCACATAGAACAGGTGCACCGGGTTAGCCGCGACTTCGCTGTGATCGAAGTTAAAGACGCGCGACAGAATCTTGAACGCGAAGCGGGTCGACAGACCGTTCATTCCCTCATCCACGCCTGCATAGTCGCGATATTCCTGATAGGACTTCGCCTTCGGATCGGTATCTTTCAGGCTTTCTCCGTCGTAAACCCGCATCTTGGAGTAGATGCTGGAGTTTTCCGGATCTTTCAGACGCGACAGAATGGAGAAACGGGCCAGCGTTTCCAGCGTGCCGGGCGCGCAAGGAGCGTGCGTCAGTTCGCTGTGATCCAGCAGCTTGTCGTAGATCTTGACCTCTTCGGACACGCGCAGGCAGTACGGCACCTTCACGATATACACACGGTCAAGAAACGCTTCATTATTCTTGTTGTTACGGAACTGCACCCACTCGGATTCATTGGAGTGCGCCAGAATAATTCCGTTGAACGGCAGGGCGGCAATGCCTTCCGTCCCGTTATAGTTGCCTTCTTGTGTCGCAGTCAGCAGCGGGTGAAGCACTTTGATCGGCGCTTTGAACATTTCGACGAATTCCATAATGCCCTGGTTCGCCCGGCACAATGCGCCGGAGTAGCCGTAGGCATCGGGATCGTTCTGAGCATAGTGCTCCAGCTTGCGGATATCGACTTTACCGACCAGCGCTGAAATGTCCTGATTGTTCTCATCACCGGGCTCGGTTTTCGCGATCCCGATTTGCGCCAGAATCGATGGCCACACTTTGACGACTTTGAACTTGGTAATGTCGCCACCAAATTCCTGAAGGCGCTTGGCCGCCCACGGTGACATGATGGTGCCGAGGTAGCGCCGTGGGATGGCATACTCTTTCTCAAGTATTGCGGCATCTTCCTGCGGATTGAACAGGCAGAGCGGATGATCATTCACCGGGCTGCGTTCGCCGTTGGCACTGAGGATGTAAATCGGTACGCGCTGCATTAGCGCCTTCAGGCGTTCGGCAAGAGAGGATTTCCCGCCGCCGACTGGCCCCAACAGATACAGAATCTGTTTCTTCTCTTCCAATCCCTGCGCGGCATGTTTCAGGTAAGAGACAATCTGTTCGATAGCCTCCTCCATGCCGTAAAATTCTTCAAAAGCAGGGTAGCGAGCAATCACCCGGTTTGAGAATAGGCGCGACATTCGTGATTCTTGGGCGGTATCCACCATTACAGGCTCACCGATAGCCGTTAACAATCGTTCAGCCGCGTTCGCATAAGCATTGCGATCCTGCTGACAGATGGTAAGGAATTCCTGCAGAGTGAACTCTTCGTCCTTGGCAGCGTCGTAGCGCTGGCGGTAGTGATCAAATATGTTCATAGCGATGCCCGTCCTTCGTCGATTAGCACAGATTAAGAGAGCGTGTGGAATATATGCCTATTAATGTATTGCCCTCCGAAAGAAGAAATCTCCTGAGTCCAGCAACCCTTATGCCAACTTGTCGCGTCAGGGCGTCGTGATTTTATTCATTCCTGCTGGTCAGGAAGACGTCACCTTCTGTATTAAAGCGTAGTTTGCATCCGTAAAATTTCCTCTAAATAGCTTTGCATATTACCGCTCCACTTTAGCCAAACCATGTTGATTTCCGGGGAACGGCGAAGCGGCATTCATAAATCGCTTTACCTGTTCCAGTAACTGCCACATATACCGGCACTG